>NZ_JBBIAM010000029.1:0-95743 GCF_054185185.1 Bradyrhizobium sp. UFLA05-153 | reverse complement strand
GATCCCGTACAGAAGCAGGTTCCTGGCGAGTGGATGACGCAAAAAGGGATTGACTAACCAGGGCCCGTTACAGAAGCCCGGATGGAGCGAAGCGTAATCCGGGATTCGTGCCCGGGGCTCCCGTATTCCGCTTCGCTCCATACGGGCTACGCGTTGGTGGCCTACTACAAATGGTGGAGAGCGTGTCCCCGCTTGTCTATCCCTACTGTGCATGGGGTTGTTTTCGACAAAATGGGGCGAGGCGCGTGACGAGCCCCGTAGCCCGATGTAGCAAAGCGAAATCCGGGATGCGCGTACCGCAAGGCCCCCCGTATTCCGCTTCGCACGGCTGATGAATCCATTTGACTCTCAGTCGATTTTGATTCGACTCCGGCCCGTCCCCAACGTTAAGGAACCCGCCCCGAAAACGCCGCTTGTGCGAGAGGCCAAAACTCCATCTAGTGCGCCTGAAAACGACCTGGCACGAGATGCTGCGTGAACGAATCCGGAAGCAAGGGGAGTCAGCGATTCGGCCGCGATTCGTTCCGGAGTCGTTCTGAAGTTTAAGTGCGGGCGAGAAAGCGTTGCAAAATGAGACAGTTGCGGGGGAGGTGGGCGATGCACCCACATATTCTGCTGTCATGCCCCGGCTTGACCGGGGCATCCAGTACGCCGCGGCTTCTCGGCTCAAGCACCGCCTCTGGAATACTGGATCGCCCGGTCAAGCCGGGCGATGACAGCGGTGTGTGTGGCAAACCCTCCGCCCCCAAACGCCACTGACAAACGGCCCAATCACGACTAGCTAATCCCCAGAATGGCCTTTCCTCCCTCCTCCTTTGCCTCCGAGCGCGCGCCTGGCGCGGGCGTCACTGCGGTGCTCGGGCCGACCAATACCGGCAAGACGCATCTCGCCATCGAGCGGATGCTCTCGCATTCGTCCGGCATGATCGGACTGCCGCTGCGGCTGCTGGCGCGCGAGGTCTATAACAAGATCGCCGATCGCGCCGGCGCCGAGAGCGTCGCGCTGGTCACCGGCGAGGAGAAGATCAAGCCGAGGAATCCGCGCTACTGGGTCTCCACCGTCGAGGCCATGCCGCGCGATCTCGATGTCTCCTTCCTCGCCGTCGACGAAGTGCAGATCGCCGCCGATCTCGAGCGCGGCCATGTCTTCACAGATCGCATCCTCAACCGTCGCGGCCGCGACGAGACGCTGCTGCTCGGTGCGGCGACGATGCGCCCGATCATCGAGCGTCTGCTGCCCGGCGCTTCCATGATCACGCGTCCCAGGCTCTCGAGCCTCGAATTTGCCGGTGACCGCAAGATCACGCGGCAGCCGCGGCGCACCGCGATCGTCGCGTTTTCCGCCGATGAGGTCTACGCGATCGCCGAGTTGATCCGCCGCCAGCATGGCGGCGCCGCCGTCGTGCTCGGCTCGCTCTCGCCGCGCACGCGCAATGCTCAAGTTGCGATGTACCAGAACGGCGACGTCGATTATCTCGTCGCCACCGATGCGATCGGCATGGGCCTCAATCTCGATGTCGACCACGTCGCATTCGCCTCCGACCGCAAGTTCGACGGCTACCAGTTCCGCCGCCTGACACCTGCCGAGTTCGCGCAGATCGCAGGCCGCGCGGGACGGGCCACGCGCAACGGCACGTTCGGCACAACCGGCCGCTGCGCGCCGTTCGAGCCCGAACTCGTCAATGCGCTGCAGAACCACACCTTCGATGCGGTGAAGGTATTGCAGTGGCGCAATTCGAAGCTCGATTTCTCCTCGCTCGGCGCGCTCCAGGTCTCGCTGAACCTGCCGCCCGGCCATGAGGCGCTGACGCGCGCGCCGATCGCCGAGGACATGCGCGTGCTCGATCACGCCGCCCGCGACGGCGAGGTCCGCGACAAGGCGCACGGCAAGGCGGCGGTGGAACGGCTGTGGGAGGCCTGCCAGGTCCCCGATTACCGGAAACTCTCGCCGGCGGCCCATGCCGAGCTCGTCACCACGCTCTATGGCTTCCTGATCGACAAGGGCTGCATCCCGGATAACTGGTTCGCCGCCCAGGTCGACCAGGCCGACCGCATCGACGGCGACATCGACACGCTGTCGGGCCGGATCGCGCATATCCGCACCTGGACCTTCGTCGCCAACCGCCCGGACTGGCTGAAAGACCCCGAACGCTGGCAGGGGGTCACGCGGGAGGTCGAAAATAAATTGTCAGATGCGCTCCATGAACGGCTTACAGAGCGTTTCGTTGATCGTCGTACCAGTGTATTGATGCGCCGCCTGCGGGAGAACACGAGCTTGAATACTGAAATCGGCAAGACCGGCGAAGTCATCGTCGAAGGCCACGTCATCGGCCGTCTTGATGGGTTCACCTTTGCACCGGATGCTGCGGAAGCAGGCTCCGATGCGAAAGCCTTGCAGGCTGCTGCGCAGGCGGTGCTCGCCGGCGAGATCAATGCGCGTGCCGAGAAACTGGGCGCTGCGCCCGACGAGCAGTTCGTGCTGACCTCGGAAGGCACCATCCGCTGGACCGGCGATGCCGTGGCGCGTCTCGTTGCCGCAGAGGAAGCGCTGCATCCGCGCTTGCGCATCATCTCCGACGAGCGCCTGACCGGGGCCCCGCGTGAAAAGGTGCAGGCGCGGCTCGAGCTCTGGCTCAAGACGCATGTCGAAAAGCTGCTCGGGCCGCTGTTCGAGCTGTCGAAGGCCGAGGACGTCACCGGCATCGCCCGCGGCATCGCCTATCAGCTCGTCGAGGCGCTCGGCGTTCTGGAGCGGCCGAAGATCGCCAATGAGCTGAAGGATCTCGACCAGCCCTCGCGCGCGACGCTGCGCAAGTATGGCGTGCGGTTCGGCGCCTATCACCTCTATTTCCCGCAGCTGCTCAAGCCCGCCGGGCGTGCGCTGGCCGCGCTGCTCTGGGCGCTGAAGCACGACAATGTCGATCTGTCAGCACTGTCGGGCGCGCAGCATCTGGCGAGCTCGGGCCGCACCTCGTTCCCCGCCGACAAGGCGTTGCCGCGCGATGCCTATCGCGTGCTCGGCTACAAGCAGTGCGGCGAGCGCGCCGTGCGCGTCGACATCCTGGAGCGTCTGGCCGATCTGATCCGTCCCGCGCTGGCCTGGCGCGAGACCTCGCCCGGCGCGAAGCCGCTAGGGGCGTTCGACGGCCGCGGCTTTGTCGTGACGCAGGGGATGACCTCGCTGACCGGCTCGGCCGGCGAAGATTTTGCCTCGGTGCTGCGCGCGCTCGGCTATCGCATGGAGAAGCGCGCGCCGCTGCCGCCGAAACCCGTCGTGGCAGAGACGGTCGCGGTCGAGACGCCGCCCGCTGAAGGCACCGCGGAAACGTCGAGCGAGACGGTCGCTGAGGCCGTTGCCCAAGTGCCGGCGGATGACGCAGCGCCTGCCGTTGAGGGCGCAGTCGAGCCGGTTACCGTCGAGGATGCGCCGGGCATGGAGCAGCATGAGGAAGAGCCTCACGCCGAGCCCGCGCTCGAGGCCACGCCCGAGGCGCCGGTAACGCCCGAGGATGCGCCCGGCATCGCACCGCCAGCGGAAGAAGCTGCAACCGTTCAAGCCGTCACCGAGGCCGCGCCGGCTGACGCTGCTGCCGCCGTGGAAGCTGCCGCATCGACTGACGCCGCCGCGCCTGCGGAAGCTGCCCACGCCGAGCCGCAGCTCGTCGAGGTCTGGCGTCCCGGCGGCCGTCACGAGGACCGCAAGCCGCGCCACGAGCGGCACCGCCCCCGCCATCATCAGCCGCGTCCGCAGGAAGGCGCGCAGGCCGCGCCCGCAGAGGGCGAAGCTGCAGCCGATGATGCCGCAAAGCCCGGCGAACGCCATCGTCACGGTGGCGGTCGCAAGGATTTTCGCAAGGGACGCGAGCAGGGCGAGGGCGGCGAGCGCCGCGAGCCGCGTGACGACAAGGGCCGCCGCTTCGAGGGCCAGGAACGTAACAAGGACCGCGACAAGGATCGCGATCGGGGCAAGGGCAAGTTCGGCGATCGCGACGGCGGCCGTGGCCGCGACCGCGACAAGGGCCGCGATCGTCGCGACCGCGAATCCGGTCCGTCACATCGCCCCTATGCCTCCAGCGCTTCCCCGCGCGAACGCGATCGCCCGATCGATCCGAACTCGCCCTTCGCAAAGCTCGCCGCGCTGAAAGAGCAGCTTGCCGGCCGCAAGGAGTAGCGTAGCGTTTTCGAGCGAAGTGCGGAGCGGTTCGCGTGAAGAAAACGCGTCAAAGGGAATAACGCCACGACCGAGCGCCAGCGGATCGACAAATGGCTGTGGCACGCTCGCGTGGTGAAGGCGCGCACGTCCGCAGCCGAGCTCGTCGAAAGCGGCCATGTCCGCGTCAACGGCGTGCGCGAGACCTCGCCCGGGCATGCGATCAAGGTCGGCGACGTCCTGACGATCGCGCTCGATCGCACCGTACGGGTGATGAAGGTGGTCGCCTTCACCGAGCGGCGCGGCGACGCAAACTCGGCGCGCGTGCTGTATGAGGAGTTGAATGAGCGCAAAGCGTAATTAATTGCGCTTAGCGTTCACTTCTTGGCCGAAGACGTGCGAAAACCCGTCATGATCGGCCGTTCCCGATCTTGCGGCGTCGGTATTTACGCGCTACGCAAGCCGCGAATTTGAGAGAGCTTTTCGGAGCGTTGGATGACTTACGTCGTCACTGAAAACTGCATCAAGTGCAAGTACACCGACTGCGTCGAGGTGTGCCCGGTAGATTGCTTCTACGAGGGCGAGAACATGCTGGTCATCCACCCCGACGAATGCATCGATTGTGGCGTGTGCGAGCCGGAATGCCCGGCTGACGCCATCAAGCCGGACACGGAACCCGGCCTCGAAAAGTGGCTGGAAGTGAACGCCGAATACGCCAAGAGCTGGCCGAACATCACCCAGAAGAAAGATTCGCCGGAGGACGCGAAGGAATTCGACGGCAAGGAAGGCAAGTTTGAGAAATATTTTTCTCAAAACCCCGGTTCTGGAGACTAACTCGGGTCAAACTTAACCCTAATACCTTAGTCAGCGCCGTAAACAGGCCAAAAAACCCCTAAATCATTGATTTTTGCGGGAAATGTGCTATATTGGGCACATTGAGCCGAACCCCGTCAGCCCCGTTGGCCCCTCTGGGTTCCCGTGAAACCTCATGTCGAACAGGGGCGTGGCAGTTTTCCGCGCGCAGGCTGTGTCACAGAAAACGCGTAAAAAGAGTACTTCTGCTAAGGCGTCCCATAAGGATGCCAAAAAAGTCGCCGCGGCCAGCCGTAGCGCATCCAAGGGTCGTGCGGCGACTAAGCACACGGCTGCAAAGTCCTCGAAGAAAAGAAGCGCAATGCCTCACAAGACTGCCAAGCCGGCCGCGAAAGCGACCGTTTCCAAGCCCGCGGCTGCCAAGGCTGCGGTCAAGCCTGCCGTGAAAGCGCCTGTTGCCGCTGCGCCCAAGACGCCTGTCGCCGCCAAGGCTCCCGTCAAAGCCCCCGTCGCTGCTGCCAAGCCCGCCGTGAAGCCGGCTGCCGCTGCGCCGAAGGTCGAGGAAAAGAAGGTCGTGACCCAGCGTCAGGGCTTCAAGGCCAATGAATTCGTCGTTTATCCCGCTCACGGCGTCGGCCAGATCCTGGCCATCGAGGAGCAGGAGATCGCCGGGGCCAAGCTCGAGCTGTTCGTCATCAACTTCATCAAGGACAAGATGACGCTGCGCGTTCCGACCGCCAAGGTCGCCAATGTCGGCATGCGCAAGCTGTCCGAGCCGGCGCTGGTCAAGAAGGCGCTGGAGACCCTCAAGGGCCGCGCCCGCGTCAAGCGCACCATGTGGTCGCGCCGCGCCCAGGAATACGAAGCGAAGATCAATTCGGGCGACATCGTCGCGATCGCGGAAGTCGTGCGCGACCTCTACCGCTCCGAATCGCAGCCCGAGCAGTCCTACTCCGAACGCCAGCTCTATGAAGCGGCGCTCGATCGTCTCTCCCGCGAGATTGCGGTGGTGCAGCACTCGACCGAGACCGAAGCGGTCAAGGAGATCGAGGCGCAGCTCGCCAAGAGCCCGCGCCGCACCAATGCCAAGGCCGAAGCCGCCGAGGGCGAGGCCGATGCGGACACCGAGGGCGATATCGACGATTCCGATGGCGACGATACGGCGGTCGCCGACGAGGCGGCGTAAGCAGCTTCGGCTCACGCTAGCATTCAAAAGCCCGGCCGTTCGGCCGGGCTTTGTGTTTTGGCGGCGGACACCTGGTCCGGCAGCTGGTCCTCGAATTGTGTTTCGGGCGTTGCGTCAACGCCGATTGCTTGCTTCCGCAAGATGCGGGAGCCGACGTCGAAGCCGAGGCCAGCCCCGGATCAGCAATGCGGATTTCCGAACCGGCTTGACCGGCTTGCAGTCGGGAAAGCGCGCAAGCAGCTCGGCCTTCAGAAACTCGAGGTGGCCGATCTGGGCGACGAGCTCCTTCAGGTCGCGTTCGCCGTCGATCAGCTCCACCTCGAGGCTCCGCAGTCGCCGTTTGTCGCCATCGTCGCGATCGACGAATTCATCTGCGTCATTGCCGGCCGCCACGCAAGCACGTCCTCCATCCGCTCCTTCAGGTTGGCCCGTCGGGCTTTCGCGGCCTTCAGCGTCGCGTCAAGCGCCTGGACGATCGCGTCCATGCGCAGCGGATCGGTCTCGGTAGCAGGTGTCAGCTCAAGTGCAGCCCTGCCTAGGGCGACAGCGAAAAAGCGCGACTTCATCAGTAATGTCAACATCATGCGCGTTGGTCGCGTAGTTCGGCCGGCGGGTTCGATTCCTTCTGCGTGCCCTTGGCGACGGCGCTTGGCTCTCTGCGCCAAATCCGAACCGGTATCACGAAGCCCTTGAGATCAGGCGGGCATTACGCATCTCCCGTCCACGCAGGAACTGCGGATTCAGCTGTTCGACCTCCTTTCGGTCCGGCCCGCGCTGCCGCGCGCCCCGGAATGAGGGAACAACTGTTGGATACAACACTGGCGATTAAGAGATGAACTGCTATGTTATTGAGATCGGTCATGAATGGCTTTGCCCCGTGACCGCGCTAGGCCCGTCCGACAGGCGGGCCGTTGGCTTTATAGGAGCCTGGTTATGAGCCGCTCAAACCGTACCGAACATATTCGCCTCACCTCCCATCCGGAGCCGGGCGGAAAGGCGGCCTTTCCGATTCAATGGGGCGCCGCGGACGCGCGCGCGCGCGGGCCGATCGTCGGCACGGTGTCGCGCGCCCAGGACCGCAACGTCATCGGCAGCCATGGCGGTTCCTATGCCGTCTATCGTGCGCTCGCGGTCTCCGCCGGCGCGCTCGATCCGATCCGGCGTCCCGATCTGACCAACACGTTTCCGGCCGCGACCATCGGGCCGTTCCGGCAATGGAGCGATCCGGAAAAGATCGTCGCGCTCGACCCCTGGGGGCATCTCGTCGCCGAGAATTTCCGTAAAGAAATCGCCGAAGGCGCCGACATCCGGCCGAGCATCGCGGTGACGCGCGCGCGGCTGGACCTGCCGGAAATCCGCGGCGCGCTGGTCGCCAAGCGGCTGAAGCCGGACGGCGAGGTCGTGCACGCCAATGGCAGCGTGTCGGTGGTGAAGATCGCGATCGATCCGGTCTGGTATCTGCCCGGCCTTGCCAAGCGCTTCGGCGCCAGTGAGACCGAGCTGCGGCGCACCTTGTTCGAGCAGACCGCGGGAATGTTCCCCGAGCTCGTGACGCGGCCCGACATGAAGGTATTCCTGCCACCGATCGGCGGCACCACGGTCTATCTGTTCGGCGACGTGGCGAAGCTGCCCGATCATCGTACCAGGATCACCTGCCGCGTGCACGACGAATGCAACGGCTCGGACGTGTTCGGCTCCGACATCTGCACCTGCCGCCCCTACCTCATTCACGGCATCGAGGAATCCGCGCGCGGCGCGCAGGAGGGTGGGCTTGGGCTCGTCGTCTACAACCGCAAGGAAGGACGGGCGCTCGGCGAGGTCACGAAATTCCTGGTCTACAATGCCCGCAAGCGCCAGGAGGACGGCGACGCAGCCGCCGCCTATTTCGAGCGGACCGAATGCGTTGCCGGCGTGCAAGATGCACGCTTCCAGCAACTGATGCCGGACACGATCCACTGGCTCGGCCTGAAGCGCATCGATCGCTTCCTGTCGATGAGCGACATGAAATATGACGCGCTTACGGGGCAGGGCATCGATATCGTCGAGCGCGTGCCGATCCCGCTGGAGCTCATTCCGGCCGATGCGCATGTCGAGATCGCCGCCAAGAAGGCGGCCGGATACTACGCCGAAGAGATTCCGACAGCGAAGGACTTGACCGACACGGTCGGACGCTCGCTGGAGAAATATTGAGTCACGTGATGGCGGCGGCCACAGAACGAGAGGCCCGATCGCTGCTCTCGGCGGAAGCGGTCCGCGCGCGCGCCGCGCAGATGCTCGACATCGGCCTCGACGGCGGACTGACGCATTTCACGGTTCATCTCGATCGCATGGACGCTGTCGTGGATGCCGTGCTCGCGGTCACGCGGCGGTCCTATCCTGCGCTGGATATTCCCTTTCACGCACGTTGGCGGCACTTCGTCCTCGGCGGCGCCGACCGTTGGTCGCGCCTCGCGGACACCGTGTCCTGGCCGGATCGCGCCGCGCGGGCGCGCGCCGAGTTCGATCTCGCCATCGTCAGCGTGCTGCTGGATGCAGGCGCCGGCGCTGCCTGGCGCTACCGCGATGCCATGACGGGGCAGGACATCGGCCGCTCCGAGGGGCTTGCCCTGGCAAGCCTCGACATGTTCGCAAGGGGCGCGTTTTCCGGTGACCCGCGCTCTCCCTTCCGCGTCGATGCGGATGTGATCGCACAACTCCCGCTCGCGCGGCTCGAGTCCGGCCTTCAGGTCACGGACAGCAATCCGCTGCTGGGCCTTGAGGGACGCACGGATTTGTTGCGGCGCCTGGGGCAGCTGGTGGCGTCTCGTCTGCAGGTCTTCGGTACGCATGATCGGCCGCGTCCGGGTGGGTTGTTCGATCACCTCGCGGCAAGAGCCGTGAGCGGCGCGATCGCCGCACCAGTCATTCTCGCCGAAGTGCTGAGCCAGCTCGGACCGATCTGGCCGTCGCGACTCGAGCTTGCCGGCATTGCGCTCGGCGATTGCTGGCGCCACCCCGCGATCAAGACCGATGACGCGACCACAGGCCTCGTGCCCCTGCACAAGCTGTCGCAATGGCTGAGCTATTCGCTGATCGAGCCCTTGCAGCGCGCCGGCTTTGACGTGACCGACATCGACGGCCTCACCGGGCTCGCCGAATACCGCAACGGCGGCTTGTTCGTCGATCTCGATGTGCTTGTTCTGCGCGATGCTCTGGATTCGGAGCGCTCTCACGGAGTGGATTCCCTCCTCGTCGTGGAGTGGCGGGCACTGACGGTCGCCTTGTTGGACCGGCTCGCCGAGCATGTCCGCGCGCGGCTCGGTCGCGATCGCACCTCGTTGCCGCTTGCAAGCATTTTGGAAGGCGGCACCTGGGCTGCGGGCCGCGCCGCTGCCTTTGCGCGGCGCCCCGACGGCGCGCCGCCGATCAAGGTCATCAGCGATGGGACGGTTTTCTAAGCCATGAGATTTGGTTCGACCGATTGCGGACCCGCGTGCACGCTGTGCCCCTCTCCGACAAGGGGAGAAGGAAAAGATCTCGGCTGATCGCGATTCAATCAAAGCTCATTTTTTGGGAGCATCACGTCATGGAAGGCGTCACGATCGTCGATCATCCCCTGGTCCAGCACAAGCTGACGCTGGTGCGGGACAAGTCCATCTCGACAAAATCCTTCCGTGAGCTCGTCAAGGAGATCGGCATGCTCCTGTGCTACGAAGTCACGCGCGATCTTCCGCTCGCCGAGGTCGTCGTCGACACGCCGCTTGCGCGCATGCAGTCGGCCAAGATCGCCGGCAAGAAGCTGGTGTTCGTTCCGGTGCTGCGTGCCGGCACGACGTTCGTCGACGGCATGATGGATCTGGTCCCCACCGCGCGCGTCGCCCATATCGGGCTCTATCGCGAACCGCACAGCTTCGCGGCCGTCGAATATTTCTTCAAGTCGCCGTCCGACCTCGGCGAACGGCTCGCGATCGTGGTGACGCCGGTGCTTGCAACGGCCAACACGGCAGTGGCTGCGGTCGACCGGCTGAAGGAGCGCGGCGCGAAGGATATCCGGCTCGCCTGCCTGATCGCCGCGCCCGAAGGCCTCGAGCGGATCCGCGGCCTGCATCCGGACGTCCCGATCTGGACGGCAGCCATCGATGAAGGGCTCGACGAGCACGGCTACATCCTGCCGGGCCTCGGCGATGCCGGCGACCGCGCGTACGGAACGCGGTAGCGCAGCGCCCTGGCAGACAATTTCATTTGAATTCCAGCGCCGATCCGCCAATTGCAAGATGCTGGTGAGATACGGGACTTCGACACCGCCTTGAGTCGCATAGTCGCTGCGCCAGCGAGGTGATCAAATGAAGCAGCCGCAGTTCCTGGCGCGCCTTGCCTTGCCGAAGTTCGGCCGGTTGCGAGACGCGCATGTGCAGCACATCGGTTGGGTGAGCGCACTCGTGGCCCTCGGCGGGGTGGCGTGCATGCTGTATTCGCCTTCCCATGGACAGCAGCCGGGGCCACAAAGTCTCGATGCCGCCTCAGGACAACGAGCGTTCAACAATGCATGTCGGACCTGCCACACGATCAAGGACGGCGACAATCGCTTGGGCCCGCATCTGTACAGGATCGTCGGAAGGAAGGCCGGCTCGCTGCCGGATTATAACTACTCGAGCGCGATGAAGGGGGCGGACCTCGTCTGGGACGAAGATAAGCTCGAGCGCTTCATCGCCAATCCGGACGAGTTGATACCGGGCAACAGCATGAAACCATACAGCGGACTGGCATCTGCCGACGACAGAGCAAGAATAGTTTCCTTCCTGCGATCGGACGCGTCGAGCCAATAGCTCGCCTTTTCACTCGCCCGTTCGCCAGCCGCTTGCCGATGCTCACCACCGGCTTCGTCTCTCCCATATTTCCTCGCCGATGCCACAGGACACCCTCGGCCCGCTTTCGGCCGCCGGGACGATCCGGTACGCCGGTGTTCGGCCGGCGACCTCCAGCGTGAGCTTGGTCTTGATTGCCTCCTTGAACTTCTCGCGCTCCCTGATTGCCAGCATAAACGAGCCCGGGCCTCCGATCACGCAATCCTCGTAGTAAAAATCAAGGTCATCGATATCCATCATCGAAACGGTCGCGCCTTTCACCATGATCGGCAGGCCGTTAATCGTGATGCCCTTCTCCAGCGCCGCATTCCGCGCCTTGGTAACCGGGGGCCCTTCGTTGTTCGCACCATCGCCGGAAATATCGATCACGCGTCGCAGCCCGTGGTACGGGTTTTGGTCGAACAGCGGAATTGCAAAATGGATCGCGCCGGAAATCGACGTGCGGGAGCCCCGGCGAACCGGCGTTTTCATGATCTCGGCGGCCAGCGCATCTGCGGACTCCGGACCGTCGATGAGCCTCCAGGGCACGATGATCCTCTGATCATCCGATGCAGACCATTCGAAATAGGTCACGGCCAGCCTCTTGCTTGGCCCGGCCTTGAGCGCCTGGAGAAATTCATCGGAGATGACGGCCTGCGCGTAGCCTTCGCGCTGGACGACAAGCTCGTCCTCGTCCATCGAATAGGAGACATCGACGGCAATGACGAGTTCGGCATCGACGGAGGGCAGGGCGTCCTTGTCGACCAATTGATGCCCGAAATTGCCGACGGCGGTGCTGGCGAAGTTGCCTCCAGCGATAGTGCCCGCGATCAGCAATCTCAGGAGCCAGACATACTTGCGCATGCAGGTCCTCGTTCGGGTTGTACTCACATGCACGCGCTCAGACGACGTGCGCGTGTCCAACTTGATCGTGCAGACGGAGGTAACCAGTCACTGTGTGGCGAAACGGCGCACCGGACCCGGTTGCCGCCGCCCCGGATAAGGAATGTCCGAGGCGGCTCCTGAAATCATGCTTGCGTCAAAATGGCATCTGCAAAGCTGTTAGCGGGATGCATGGTAATATCACAGGCCGCTCTACTACCGCGAAGAGAACCCGACGGTCGTCAGTTTCGGCGCCTTCTGCTGCGCGATCATGCTCTGACGCGGAGTCAGGACGGCGATCTGGTGGGGAGAAGCAGGCATACCAGCAGCCTCCAGCATCGGGGTGGGCGACTGCTCCTGAACTCCGGATGCCCCCATCACCGCAACCTGGTGCCACGTGATCGGAAAGCCCGTCAGTTCAAAGCTTGGAAGTTCTGCTGCCCCTGCGGAGAAGCCGACTACCATCGCCGGCCCAATTACAACCATCAAGAACATCTTCTTCATGGCAATCTCCTTCCGTCGGATATGCGCGAAAAGTGAACCAGCTCACATCCCGCCACGACAAATTGAAATATGCTATTTTCCTGCGCACCTTAACTTGCCAGACTAGCAAACGAACGGCAGTTCTTCTTGGTCAATTGCGAACGGCAGCACCGAACCTGGGTACGCGAATTGTCAACACGCTCGGATTGTGGTTCGGCTGAATAAGTTGCCGGCAAGATGCTGATCGAAGGAGTCAACCACGTGACTCTGCGAATCGAGTCAAGCAGCAGATGCCCCCATGCTCCACCGGAGTGGTGTACCACCCGGTGCGCGCGACAACAGAGCATCTCACGCCTCGATTCCGCTCCTGCTTAGCGGGGTTTTGAGGCGCGTCTGAGGTCGAAGCTCATGAGTGAAACAGGAAAGCGCCAGACGTCGGAATGCTTGCCTGAACTCGCAACATTTCGACTTTCGACCGACAAGTTTCCCCAGCGAAAGCGCCTGTCCATGTGGCGCGAGGAATTCGGCGACAAGATCCTTCGCGTCGATATCGAGCCGTTGTCGGATATTCCATTCCACGCCAGGTCGACGTTGCGTATCCTGCCGGGGCTGAATGCGTTCTCTTCCACCTCATCGCCGCTTCGATTTCGCCGCACGAGCGATGGGCCCGATGCTGATGGATCAATTGCGCTCATCATCAACATGACGAAGGACTGTGTCGTATCTCAGCGGGGCCGGGAGGTGACGCTCCGCGCGGGCGATGCAGTCGCAGTGCATCACAGGAGCAGGGGGAGCGCGAGCTTTGCGGAAGGAAGCTACTTCGCTCTGGTGATCCCGCGCGCTGAGCTTGCGTCGCGCCTGAGCAATCTCGATGAGCCGACGATGCAGCCTATCCCGCGCGAGCAGACCACCCTGCGGCTCATTAGAAGCTATATGCGTCCGCTATGGGACGAGCTTCGCCTGGCCACGTCCGATCTACGTAGCCTGGTGGCGACGCACGTTCATGATCTTGCGGCAATGATGCTGAGCCGTGAGCATTTGTCAGGTGAGAGCAACGCCAGCGCGGTGGTGGCGACCCGATTGGCCGCCGTATTGGACTATATCGGTGCCCACTTCGACGATCCGGAACTCAATCTGGATACGGTCGCGCATAGCCAAGGCGTTTCTCCTCGCTACCTGCAGCGGCTGCTCGAAACCTCGGGATCATCCTTTACCGCCCAGGTGAACGAGCTGCGCCTGCAACGGGCGTTCGCGCTTCTGACGGAGCCGGCCGCGAGCCCGAGACTGATTTCCGACATTGCATTGGAGGTCGGCTTTTCCGACATCTCCTATTTCAATCGATCGTTTCACTCGCGCTTTGGCGAGTCGCCGAGTGGCATACGAACCCAGTCAAGAAGATCGCATTGACGACGCCGGCGGAGCTGTCCGATCTACGGCTCTCCAGCGCGCGCCTGCGTCCAGATCGCGATCGGCTGCTCGAGGCCGCGGACGACCTGCGGGGCCTGGGCCATCAGCGGACGAAACGCCGCGTCGGCCTCGCCGAGCTCGATCCTGGCGCGCCTGACGAGATCGTCGCTGGCCACCAGCGCACAGCCGAGCGTGCGCGTCAGGGATTCGAGCCGGCTTGCCGCGTTCACTGTCGAGCCGATCACCGCAAATTCGAGACAGGTCACCCCGATATCGCCGAGCACGACGGGTCCGTAATGCAGGCCAAAGCTGACGCGGATCGGAGACTCGCCGGCCGCTTTGCGCTGCTCGTTCCAGCGATCCGCGGCCGCCATCATCGCCTGGGCACAGCGTAACGCGTGGATGGCATCAAGCTTGCCGACGAAGGGCGTGCCGAAGGTCGCCATCAACCCGTCGCCGAGATATTTGTCGAGCGTCCCGCTGTGGCGGAACACCTCCTGTTCCATCAGCGCGTGGAATTCGCGCAATGTGCGCACGACGTCTTCCGGTGTTCGCGCGTCGGCAAAGGCCGTGAAGCCGACGATGTCGACGAACAGAACCGCGACGTTTTGCGTGCGTACCTGCTTCAGCGGCTCGTCATGCCGCGACAATTCCTCGACCACGTTCGGCGAGAAGTAGCGCGCGAGATTGCCGCGTTCGCGCTCCACTGCGGCATGGCGGATCAGGAGATCGTTGCTGCGGCGCACCGCCAGGGCGAGCGTCGCCGCGACGATCATGAACACGACGATTTCCTGGATGCGCGTGCCGAGCGCGATCGAACTTGGCGAGATCAACTGAAACAGCCTGTGATCGCTGCCGAGCGCTGCGGCGATGCGGGCGGTCAGTTCAGGGGCGCGATCCGGTTGCCACCACACCCAGGCAACGCCGATGCTCCAAAGAGCCGCAGTCCACGTTCCGACTGCGATGACGGTCCGCCAGGAGTAGGCCAGCGTCGCACCCGACAGCAGCACGAAGAAATAGATGAAGTTGCCGAAATGGAGTTGCATCGCCACGGGCAAGCGCGCGGAAACGAACGGATTCGGCATGACGAGGATCAAAGTCAGCAGTGCGAGGTCGCAGAACAACAGCGCCAGCTCCGGCCTCGACACGCCGACCCGCCCAACCCTGACCTGGGCCCAGCCAATCAGTGCGAACAGACCGAGCAACGCCACATAATAAAGCTGGTCCCATACCGGATTGATGTAGATGAGCAGGCAGGCGATCACCGTGAGCGCGACATAGCGCGCCCGCACCGCCAGCTGCAGGCCCTCCTGCTTGGCCGCTGCGAGCGCGGCCTGTGCAAACTCGACGGTTTCGGTCTCGCGCCGATCGCGCGCACGCGGCAATACGGCGGACAGGTCAAGACGCTCGACAAGCGTGGTCACGGGGCGGTCTCCTCGTGTGGGCTTTTGCAGCACATTGACGAACGTCAGCGTCCGCAACAAACGAATAGTGCGGAGAAGGTTGTCGCGCCAGCCTTGCGATGGCGCCACAGGCGAAGTTCCGGTCGCGCGGCCGACCGGTGTGTCGCGGCCGCGCAACACATGGTGACAGAACCGCTGTCGATTTCGTGCGAGTCCATATGGTAGTCGCCTCCGTCCAAGAAGGCGGGCGCGGTCGTTGCTAGCTTGCCGGTGACACTAAGGTGTGACCATCGAGGTCGGGCACCGCCACGGCGCGAGCCGATCTGACTGACTTGAGGTTCTCTAGATGAAGCGAGTTCTGTTCGCCGCGGCGTTTGCCGCCGTTGCCGGGATGGGCGCCGCCCACGCCGCCGACCTTGCCGCCCGTCCCTATACCAAGGCGCCCGCGGCGGCCGCAGTCGAGAGCTGGACCGGGTTTTATCTCGGCGCAGATGTGGGGGCCCGCTGGTCCGATACGACCTGGACCTCGACAGCCTTGGAGGATCCTGTCTGGGCAGGTGGGTCGTCCCTGCTTCTCCAGGGCAACCCCGCCAGCTTCAACAGCACGTCGTTTCGTGGCGGTGGCTATGCTGGCTACAACTGGCAGGTCGCGCCGTCCTGGGTGATCGGCATCGAGGGCGATGTTGCCTGGGCGGACAACAACAAGACGCTTGCCGGCGTCCCCGGCACCTGGGGGAGTAGCACCCCCGCCTCTCTCATTGCGATCGATAGCACCACCGTAAAGCTCGGTTGGGATGCGAGCATTCGCGGCCGCGTCGGCTGGCTGGTTGCTCCGAGCGTGATGCTGTTCGGCACCGGTGGTATTGCCTGGCAGGACGTCTCGCTGACTGCGAACTGCATGCGCACCGGGCCGTGGTGCATCCTCGATCGCACCGAAACGTTCCACAAGGTGGCAACCGGGTGGACCGTGGGCGGCGGCATCGAAGCCAAGGTTTGGAGCAACTGGCTTGCGCGGGCCGAATATCGCTACGCCGATTTCGGGCACGTCGACCACGAATTCTTCCCGCAGACAGTCGATTCCGTCTTCATGAACCAGAGCTTGAAGACCCATGCCGTGTCGGTCGGTTTGGCGTACCAGTTCGGCGGACCGGTGGTTGCGAAATATTGATCGCGCCGCGCCGAATTAGCCGCGGCGTTCATCGTTCCCGTAACTTAAGCCCGGCTTCAAGCCGGGCTTTTTTTTTGGTGCGGTGCGTAGGGTGACTAGATCACGGCCAGGCAAGGCCCGCTCACTTCACCGGCCGCTTCTCGAGCTTCCGGGCCAGCGTGCGGCGGTGCATGCCGAGGCGACGTGCGGCTTCCGAGATATTGAAATCCGTCTCGATCAGCGTCTGGTGGATGCGTTCCCATTCCAGCGTCTTGATCGAGGTGGGACGCGCGTCTAGCGCCACCTCGGCATTGCCTTCGGCCTTCTGGAACGCGGCTTCGATGTCGTCGGTGTTGGAGGGCTTTGCGAGATAGTGGCAGGCCCCGAGCTTGATTGCCTCCACTGCGGTGGCGATGCTGGCAAAGCCCGTGAGCACCACGATCAGCATGTCGGGATCATGGGTGTGCAGCAGCTCGACACAGGCAAGACCGGAGGCGCCGCCGAGCTTGAGGTCGACGACGGCGTGGCCGAACGATTTGTCCTCGAGCTCCTTGCGGACCTCCTCGATCGAGGCGGCGATCACGACGGAATAGCCGCGGCGCTCGAATGAGCGCTTCAGCGTGCGCGCAAAGCTCGCGTCGTCCTCGACGATGATCAGGGACTGCTCAGGCGTCAAAACCGCCTCCGATGGCAAGCGTGGAGAGAGGCAGCACGAGCCGCACGGTGGCGCCGCGCTTCCTGTGGTTCTCCGCGGTCACCATGCCCCCAAGCTTGCGCACGACGTTGACCACCAGGAACAGGCCGAGCCCGCCGCCGGCGCGGCCCTTGCTCGACTGGTAGGGTTTTCCGAGCTGCGCCAGCATCTCCCGCGCAAAGCCCGGGCCGCGGTCGCTGATCGACAGCACGAGCTTGTCGTCCTCGCGCTCGGCCAACAGCTCGACCCAGTCGCGCGAGACCTCGTAAGCGTTGTCGAGCACGTTGAAGATCACCTGCTTCAGCGCGATGTCGGAGACGATCGCGACGTCCTCGCCAAAAGTGTTGGTGAAGTAGAGCGTGCGCGCCGAGCGCGCGTTGCGCCATTCCTCGACCAGCGCGGTCAGGAAGGCGGCCACCGTCGTCGGCGCCGAGCCCTCGCCGCGGGCTTCGCCAGCGGAGACCAGGATGCCGGTCACGATCGATTTGCAGCGTTGCAGCGAGGTCTCCATCTCGGCGAGATCCTCGGCGAGCTCGTCGCGGCCGCCAAGCTCCGGCATGCGGCGCCAGTCGTTGAGGATGACCGAGAGCGAGGCGAGTGGCGTGCCGAGCTCATGCGCCGCGCCCGAGGCGAGCAGGCCCATGCGGACGATGTGATCCTCCTCGGCGGCATGCTGGCGCAGCGCCGCCAGATGCGCGTCGCGGTCGCGAAGGTTCCTGTTGATGCGGGTCACGAACACCACCAGCAGCACGGCGTTGAGCGCGAAGCCGAAGAGCATGCCGACGACGGTCAGGCTGTAGGTGTCGCTCAGGGGGTTATGCGGCAGGTCCAGCGGCCGGTAGGCGAGCGTCAGCCAGACGAAGGCGGCGCAGGTCAGTGCCACCAGCGACCAGGTCGAGCGGGCATCGAGCAGCACTGCACCCAGCGTCACCTGCAACAGGAACAGCGAGGTGAAGGGATTGGTGGCGCCACCGCTGAGGTAAAGCTGGGCGGTAAGCGCGGCGACATCGAGCATCAGCGCGACCAGCAGCTCGTTGTTGGTGATCGCGGCACGGTGGCGCACCCAGACCAGGCTCGAAATGTTGAGCAGCACCAGCGCCGAGATCACCGCGCCCATCCGCGCGAGCGGCAGCTCGATGCCGAGCCCGAAATGCGCCGCCCCGATCGTGATGATCTGGCCGACCACCGCGGTCCAGCGCAGCTGGATCAGCAGCGCCATGTTCTTGCGGTTGGTCTCGTCGTCGGTCGGCGAGAGCAGGGATGTCGCGGTCAGCTCGGTGCGGCCGTCCACCTGCGCAGGAAGCGCAGCCGCGTCATGTCCGAGAGAGCGCTTTCCCTTCTCAGGTCGGCTCGACGATCGTTCCAGCATCTGATCCCGTCCCGCGGGCGGCGGTCTTGCCGGCCCTTTCGTGGACAAAGCGCCCGCGGCGGAACAGCCCGCCGCCGAATGTGACGAATAGTTTGCCGGCCAGCATAAAGGCCAGCGCAAACCATGTCAGCGCGTAAATCAGGTGGTTATTGGGAAAGCGGATCACGGTCAATCCGCCGATCGGATAGACGCCGGCGTTGGGGGCTGCGTCGGCATCGATGAAGAAGGGCGCGACCTCATCATTAAGTCCGCGCGCGGCGGCGATCGCTGCGACATCGCGCGAGTACCAGCGATCATGCGCGGGATCGTTGTCGCGCAGGAAGCCGCCCTTCGGCTCGGTCATGCGCAGGAGACCGTTGATCACGATCGTGCCGGATGCGTCACCATCCGGCCGCGTCGCGGGATCGCGCTTGTCGGCCGGCACGAAGCCGCGATTGATCAGGACCATCGTGCCGTCGTCGCGCAGAAGCGGCGTCAGCACCCAGAAGCCGGCGCCTTCCTCCGTCACGGCTTTGACCAGCGTCTCCCGGTCATTCAGCAGGCGGCCGGCGACGCTGACGTGGCGGTATTCGTCGCTCGCGGCCGTGACCGCGGGCCAGGCCGCGGGCGGCGGCAGCGCGATTGTCGTGGCGTGAACGCGCGCCTCGACGCGATCGATCAGCACGAGCTTCCAGGCGCGCCGCTGGACCTGCCAGACGCCGAGGCCGATCAGGATAGCGATAGCAAGGAGAGAGAGCGTCGTGAGCCACAGGGAAGGGCGCGCAGCCTTGGCGAGGCTGCGCGTTGTCCGTCCGTCGTGTCTCACGGATGCGCTCACTTCATCCCGCTCATCTGGTGGACCGGCATCATGTTGCTGTTGAGGTGATTCATCACCCACAGCGAGCCGGACAGCGCGATCACGACCATGACGATGGTGAAGATCATCGCCATCATGCTCCAGCCGTCCTCGGCCTTGGTGTTCATGTGCAGGAAGTAGATCATGTGCACGACGATCTGGACCACCGCGAAGGCCATGATCACGAGCGCCGTGATGTTCTTGTTTGGAATCGCCCCGCCCATGACGAGCCAGAACGGAATCGCGGTCAGCACCACCGAGAGCACGAAGCCCAACAGATAGGTCGAGAGCGAGCCGTGCGCATGCGCATCGTGATGATGATCGGCCGCGTGGGCGGCGTGAGTGTCGGTGCTCATCGCAGAACTCCCAGGAGATAGACGAAGGTGAAAACGCCGATCCAGACCACGTCGAGGAAGTGCCAGAACATCGACAGGCACATCAGCCGGCGGCGGTTGGCCTCGATCAGGCCGAAGCGCCAGACTTGCGTCATCAGGGTCACCAGCCAGATCAGGCCGCAGCTGACATGCAGGCCGTGGGTGCCGACCAGGGTGAAGAACGACGACAGGAAGGCGCTGCGCTGCGGGGTTGCGCCCTCATGGATCATGTGGGCGAACTCGGAGAGCTCGATGCCGATGAAGGCGAGGCCGAACAGGCCGGTGATCGCGAGCCAGGCCTGCGTCGCGCCGACCCGGTTCTGCTGCATCGTCAGCATCGCAAAACCGTAAGTGATCGACGACAGCAGCAGCATCGAGGTGTTGACCGCGACCAGCGACAGGTCGAACAGATCCTTCGGCGCGGGGCCGGCGGCGTAGTTGCCGCCAAGTACGCCGAAGGCCGCAAACAGGATCGCAAAGATGAGACAGTCGCTCATCAGATAGATCCAGAAGCCGAGCGAGGTGCTGTATCCTTCCGGATGCGGGTGTTCGTCGGCGAGGTAGAACAGCGGCTCGCCAGACTGGTCGGGTTTGACAGCGATCGTCATTTACTTGGCTCCGGCGAGCAGTTGGGTGCGCGCTTCCTCGGTCCGGACGACCTCATCGGCCGGGATGTCGAAATCGCGGTGATAGTTGAAGGTGTGGCCGATCGCGACGACGAGCAGCGCGATGAAGCTGACGGCAGCAAGCCACCAGATGTACCAGATCAGACCGAACGCCATCGCCGTCGACAGACCGGCGAGGATGATGCCGGTGCCGGTGTTGCTCGGCATATGGATCGGCTTGAAGCCGGCGAGCGGACGCTTGTAGCCGCGGCGCTTCATGTCCCACCACGCGTCGTTGTCGTGAACGACGGGGGTGAAGGCGAAGTTGTAGTCCGGCGGCGGCGAGGAGGTCGCCCATTCCAGCGTGCGCGCGTCCCAGGGATCGCCAGTGACGTCCTTCAGCGCTTCGCGCCGGAGGATGCTGACGGCGAACTGCATGAGCATGCAGAGGATGCCGAGGAAGACGAGGCCAGCGCCGATCGCAGCGATGACGAACCAGATCTGCAGCGACGGATCGTCGAACACGCGCAGGCGGCGGGTTACGCCCATCAGGCCGAGCACGTAGAGCGGCATGAAGGCGAGGTAGAAGCCGGTGACCCAGAACCAGAACGACAGCTTGCCCCAGAACGGATCGAGCTTGAAGCCGAACGCCTTCGGGAACCAGTAGCCGATGCCGGCGAACACGCCGAACACCACGCCGCCGATGATCACGTTGTGGAAGTGGGCGATCAGGAACAGGCTGTTGTGCAGCACGAAGTCGGCTGGCGGGACAGCGAGCAGCACGCCGGTCATGCCGCCGATCACGAAGGTCAGCATGAAGGCGATCGTCCACATCATCGGCAGTTCGAAGCGGATGCGGCCGCGATACATCGTGAACAGCCAGTTGAACATCTTCGCGCCCGTCGGGATCGAGATGATCATCGTGGTGATGCCGAAGAAGGAGTTGACGCTGGCGCCCGATCCCATCGTGAAGAAGTGGTGCAGCCAGACCAGGTACGACAGGATGGTGATGACGACAGTGGCGTAAACCATCGAGGTGTAGCCGAACAGCCGCTTGCCCGAGAAGGTCGATGTCACCTCGGAGAAGATACCGAACGCCGGCAGAACCAGGATGTAGACCTCGGGGTGACCCCAGATCCAGATCAGGTTCACATACATCATCGGGCTGCCGCCGAAGTCGCTGGTGAAGAAGTTGGTGCCGACGTAGCGGTCGAGCGAGAGCAGCGCGAGCACGACGGTAAGGACCGGGAAGGAGGCGACGATCAGCACGTTGGTGCAGAGCGAGGTCCAGGTGAAGACGGGCATCTTCATCATGCCCATGCCCGGCGCGCGCAGCTTGACGATGGTGCAGATCAGGTTGATGCCCGATAAGGTCGTGCCGACGCCGGCGACCTGCAGCGCCCAAATGTAATAGTCGACGCCGACGTCAGGACTGTAGCCGATGTTCGACAGCGGCGGGTAAGCGAGCCAGCCGGTGCGGGCGAATTCGCCGATGAACAGCGACATCATCACCAGCACCGCGCCGCCGACCGTCATCCAGAAGCTGAAATTGTTCAGGAACGGGAACGACACGTCGCGGGCGCCGATCTGGAGCGGCACGACGTAGTTCATCAGGCCCGTGACGAACGGCATCGCCACGAAGAAGATCATGATCACGCCGTGGGCGGTGAAGACCTGGTCGTAGTGATGGGCGTTGAGATACCCGTCCGAGCCGCCGAAGGCAATTGCCTGCTGGAGGCGCATCATGAGGGCGTCGGCAAAGCCGCGCAGCAGCATGACGATGCCGAGGATCATGTACATGATGCCGATGCGCTTGTGGTCGACGGTGGTGAACCACTCGCGCCACAGATAGCCCCACAGGCGGAAATAGGTCAGGCCGGCGAGCAGCGTGAGGCCGCCGAGCGCGACCACGCCGAAAGTGCCGACGACGATCGGCTCGTGCAGCGGCAGCGATTCGAGACTGAGCCGCCCGAAGACGAGCTTGATGAGATCAGGATTGGTAGACATGCGTGCCTCAGGAGTCTGATTTCGGACGCTGGCCGAGGAAGAAGGACGTTGACTTGAGCGGCGTGAAGGTCGGCCGCTTCAACCCGGCGCCGAGCAGCGGCGTGGTGTCGGCGGGGGCCTTGACCGCGGCACTCGTCTGTCCCTGCGGTGCGTCAGGCGTGCAGGTGCTGGCCACGAAGCTCGGCTCGGGTCCGAGCGCGGTGCCGCGGCGGGCGTACTTGTCGTAGGTGAGCGGCAGGGTGTTGTTCAGCCCTTCATGGCCGGCGCCGCCCTTGGCGTCGATTGCCATCATCTCGCTCATGCACATCTTGCCGGGCTCGACGCACATGTTGAGGATGAGGCGGTAGAGATTGGCATCGACGCTGGCGTAGCGGCGCACCGGCTCGTTCTGGCTGGGCTTCTCGAGTTGCAGATATTCGCTGCGGCCGAGCGATCCGCCGGTGGCTTTGGCCTTCGCGATCCACTCGCCAAAGCCCTTGTCGTCGAGGCCGTGGAAGGCGAAGTGCATGCCTGAGAAGCCGGCGCCGGAGTAGTTCGCCGAAAAGCCCTTGTAGGTGCCGGGGTGGTTGACCACCGCGTGCAGCTTGGTCTCCATGCCCGGCATCGCATAGATCTGGCCAGCGAGCGCGGGGATGTAGAACGAGTTCATCACCGTCGAAGCGGTGATGCGGAAGTCGATCGGGCGATCGACGGGAGCGGCGAGCTCGTTGACGGTCGCGATCCCGTAGTCGCGATAGATGAAGAGCCACTTCCAGTCGAGGGCGACGACATCGACCTCGAGTGGCACCGTCGCCTCATCGACCCGCTGATTGGCGGCGATGCGGTCGAGCGAGCGGTAGGGATCGAGCAGATGCGTGCCCATCCAGGTCAGCGCGCCCAGGCAGATGATGATCAGCAGCGGCGCCGACCAGATCACGAGCTCGAGCTTGGTCGAGTGGTCCCATTCCGGCTCGTAGCGGGCTGACTTGTTGGACTGGCGGTAGCGCCAGGCGAACAGCGCCGTCAGCGCCATCACGGGCACGACGATCAGCAGCATGAGCACGGTGGAGATAATGACGAGGTCGCGCTGTTGCGCTGCGATATCACCGGCCGGCGCAAGCACGATGAAGTTGCAGCCGCTCAGAGCGACCGCCAAAGGTAGTAGCGCCAGGATCCGTAGACGGGACACAGGTAGGCCTTTTGGTTGGAAATTTCGTAGTCCAGCCAAGGCGTAGCTGCGGCGCACCAATTGTGACATTGGACAATTTGTCCAATGTTGCAGTGCGGGAGGTTGCGCCAGAGAGGGGCAGGCTGCCCTGCGACCGCCGGGTGGTCGGCTTTGGTTTTAAGGACGTTAAGAGCGCAGGAATGGCGACCGCACAGACCCCCGTAGTGGCAGGCATCCACCCCGGCGAGCATGGTCACGACCATGCCAATCCCGGCGAGATCGCCATCGGCGTCATCATCGGGCGCACGTCGGAGTTCTTCGACTTCTTCGTCTATGCGATCGCCTCGGTGATCGTATTTCCGCGCCTGGTCTTTCCGTTCGCCACCGAACTGACCGGCACGCTTTACTCCTTCGCCATCTTCGCGCTTGCCTTTATGACGCGGCCGCTCGGCACCGTCATCTTCATGACGATCGACCGCGAATACGGCAAGACCGCAAAGCTGGTCGCCGCGCTGTTCCTACTGGGCACCGCGACCGTGGCGATCGCGTTCCTGCCCGGCTACAGCGACATCGGCGCGGCCGCGATCTGGCTTCTGGCGCTCGCGCGAGCCGCCCAAGGTCTCGCCTGGGGCGGCGCGTGGGACGGGCTTGCCTCGCTGCTCGCGCTCAACGCGCCGCCGAACAAGCGCGGCTGGTACGCGATGGTGCCGCAGCTCGGCGCACCGCTCGGGCTGATCGTGGCGAGCGCGCTATTTGCGTATTTTGCCGGCAATCTCTCGGCCGACGATTTCTTCGACTGGGGCTGGCGCTATCCGTTCTTCGTCGCCTTCGCAATCAACGTCGTGGCGCTGTTCGCGCGCCTGCGCATGGTCGCGACGGAGGAATATGCCGCGCTGTTCGAGACCCGTGACCTGCAGCCCTCGCGCATCTCCGACACCGTCGCGCGCGAAGGCCACAACATCATGCTTGGCGCCTTCGCGCCGCTCGCGAGCTTCGCGCTGTTCCACATGGTCACGGTGTTTCCGCTGTCCTGGGTGTTTCTGTTCACCCATGAAAGCCCGGTAAGGTTCCTGATGATCGAGATCGTCGGCGCCGCCTTCGGTGTCGCGGCGATCGTGGCCTCAGGCATTATCGCCGACCGCGTCGGCCGCAAGTCGCTGCTGATGGGCTCGGCGATCGCGATCGCGGTTTATAGCGGCTTTGCCCCGCAGCTGCTCGATGCCGGCACGTTCGGCGAGACCATCTATATGGTGCTCGGTTTCATCCTGCTCGGGCTGTCCTTCGGCCAGTCCTCCGGCGCGATCGCCTCCAACTTCAAGCAGATGTACCGCTACACGGCCTCGGCGCTCACCTCCGACATGGCCTGGCTGTTCGGCGCCGGTTTTGCGCCACTCGCCGCGCTGCTGCTCGCCACCAATCTCGGCGTCATTGCCTCGGGTGCCTATCTGCTCTCGGGCGCATTGTGGACGCTGATGGCGCTCTGGCTGAGCGGCCAGCGCGAACGCGGCGATATGGATGCGGGTAACTAGCTAGGTACGTTGGCGGGCCCGCCAACTCGCGTGCGTAGTGCGTAGGGTGGGCAAAGGCGCTCTTGCGCCGTGCCCACCATCTATCCATGATCTGCGACAGAAGTGGTGGGCACGCTTCGCTTTGCCCACCCTACAACTCAATCCACCACGATTTTCACGCGGTCGCGCACTTTCACCTGCGCGTGGGCGTCGAGGCCGTTGAGCACGCGGAAGCGCTCGGCTGGGTGATCGACACCGGCCATGCGGTGGGCGAGCGATTCCACGGTGTCGCCGGGCTGCACGGTGATCACCTTGATGCGCAAGGGACGTGCGGCCTGGATCTCCTCGAGCGTCAGGCGGCGGAATGAGTTCACCGTCTCGCGCGCGTTGCGCTCGCTCTCGGTGGTCTTCTGCCGGCTCGCGAAGATGAAGCGGTAGACGTCGCTGCCGAAGCGCAGCGCGTAGACCTTGAACTGCCACTGATCGCCCTTGGCGGTCACGGCCGACGCCGGGAAGCCATTGATGGTGATGTCCTCGGTCGAGGATTTGTCGACGCCTTCCATCCAGCCGGAATTGAGATAGTCGCCGAGCGTCTGTTCGGCCGGCACCCGCACGACGTCGAAGCGCATCGCCTGCGAGCCGCCCTCGCGCACGCCGATCACCGCCTGCGCGGTGTTGTCGAGCGTGAAGTTGTCGGGCGCCTGGAAGGTGAAGCCGAGCTTGGGATGCAGGAAGCGGCGACCGCGGACAAAGCCTTCGCTGGGGTCCTCGCCATAGACGATGTTGTCGATCGCGCCGAGATAGGTCTCGCGGTCGCGCTCGGCGCCCTCCGGCGCTGCATATTGCCGCGCGATCGTCTGCGCGTTCTGCACGCGCTCGGGGGTAGCCGGATGCGAGGAGGTGAAGTCCTGCGCGCGCGGATCGAGCGCGTTCTTGCCGGCCTTCAGCTCGGCATTGCGCTCCATCGCGGAGAGGAAACGTGCGGCGCCATAGGGATCGAAATGCGCCCGCGCGGAGATGCCGACGCCGATGCCGTCGGCCTCGATCTCCTGGTTGCGCGAAAAGCTCGCCATGGTGAGCTTGGTCTTGGCGAGCGCGAGCGCGGTGAGCTCGGGATCGTTGCTCATGTCGGTGACGACGCGGGTGACGATCGCAGCCTGGCGCGCCTGGTCCTCGCGCATCGCGGCGTGCTTGGATAGTACATGCGCCATCTCGTGGCTGAGCACGGATGACAATTCGGAGGTATCGCTGGCGAGCGCGAGCAGGCCGCGCGTGACATAGAGCTGGCCGTTCGGCAGCGCGAAGGCATTCACCGCGCCGGAATTCAGGATCGTGACCTTGTAGCCCTGGTCGGGTCGATCGGAGGCCGCGACCAGCCGCTCGACCGTCTTGGTGACAAGCTGCTCGAGCCGGGGATCGTCATAGGCGCCGCCATAGCTGGTAAGGATGCGCTCGTGTTCCTTCTCCGTGGCCGGCGTCTGCGCGACCGCGGGCTTCGGCTTGGGTGGCGCGACGGCCGGCGGGGCTGCGGTCTGGAACCGACCCATGTCGCCGCAGCCCGAGAGCAGCGTCCCGAGGCCGAAAGATAGACCGAGGCAAAGCGCAACTGGCGCAGCCCGAAGGCGGCGGCTCACCTCTGTTCCGCGTCCCAAAACCCCATCCACGTCGCTTAACCCGTGCCTGGCCTTAAGGCCTTTCCGCGGCTAGTTCGCGCCCAGCAACTCGATCTGTCCCACCCGGAGCGCGTCAATCCGCGGCCCCACATTCCCCTCGACCCAACCCCGGACCCGAATCTTCCGATTCTCCAGGGACTTGAGAGCGATCCCGGCGCTCTCGAAGGCCGGAACCATGCGCCTTGAAATAGTCACAGCGAAGCCGCGTGTCCAGTTCCGGCCGAAGTTGAGGTAAGTCGTTGCCCCAGCTTGCCGGACGGACAGGACTTTACCCTCGACCACTACGAAGCGCCCGATCCCGGCCAAAATATCGTCCGGACTTTCCGCGTTTTTTATGGCCAACGGGTCAGCCCAGCTGCCCTTTTTTCCGCGCCGCGCCTCGGCTTCCGCCGCCATGAGGGCGGCTGCGCACTCCTTGTCCGCGATCTCGGCGGAGACAATTGCATCACCTTGGGACAGCAAGAGGGCCTGCACCGAGGCATCGCTCTCGCTGAGGAAAACCAGCGCGGGCTGGCGGCCGTAGCGGTCCGGCGTGTCGTCAGCGCCGCGCAGGCGAACGTCGCGGCCGCCGAGCATTGCGGCCAGCGCCTGCTTCGTCGTCGCAGTCGGCTCGATGCCGGAGAGGCGCACCTCACGGCCGTCGTCGAGACGCAAGCTCCGCGCATCGACGATTGTCGTGACGCGGCCTTCGCCTTGGGACTCGAACTGGCAACCGGTCGCACTTGCGGCGCCGTGCGACACGACGAGAAGTGAGACGACAGCAAGGAAGATGAGTGATTGGTTCACGCGGCCCGGCGAGGTTGTTGTGCGCTGTACTCTTAACTCAAACGTGGTTCCCATCGAAGGGGCTTTGGCCGGATTAGCGACGGGGCTGCCACATCCTCCGTCATTGCGAGTGCCGCGAAGCAATCCAGAGTCTTTCCGCGGCGGGATTCTGGATTGTTTCGCTGCGTTCGCAATGACGATGTGGAGGCAAATGCGGCTCAGGCGCCATTCCGCTTTGCGGAAAACAATCACGCGATTCTGCACGGCCGAACCGCGCTTGCTGCCCCCTTTCGCATGCGGCATGATCGCGGCAATACCAACAGCAATAAGCAAGCCGCCATCAGAGCACGGCGCGATAAGGGAGGTTTTCCATGAACAGGATATTGTCCGGCATTTTTGTTGCCGCGCTGGTTGCGAGCGCGGCGCAGGCTCAGGACAAGCCGCCGCTCAAGCTCGGCGGTATTCTCGACATGTCGAGCCTCTACGCCGACATCACCGGTCCGGGCAGCGAGACGGCGGCCAAGATGGCGGCGGAGGATTTTGGCGGCGAGGTGCTGGGCCGCAAGATCGAGATCCTCGCGGCCGATCATCTCAACAAGGCGGACCTTGCCGCCAACATCGCCCGCGACATGATCGACAATCAGGGCGTCGAGATGATCTACGACGTCGCGGCCTCCGCGACCGCGCTCGCCGCCGGAGAGATCGCGAAAGCGCGCAACAAGATCGTAATATTCAACGGCCCGGGCTCGATCCGGCTGACCAACGAGGCCTGCGGCCCCTATACCGTACACTACGTCTTCGACACCTTTGCGCAGGCCAACACGACCGGCCTTGCCGCGGTGAAGTCCGGTCTCGACACCTGGTTCTTCCTCACCGCCGACTACGCCTTCGGCCAGGACCTCGAGAAGGACACCAGCAATGTCGTGGTGAAGACCGGCGGCAAGGTCTTGGGCAATGTCCGCCATCCGCTCAACACCTCGGACTTTTCGTCCTTCCTGCTCCAGGCACAGGCCTCCAAGGCCAAAGTGATCGGACTTGCCAACGCCGGCGGCGATACCGTCAACGCCATCAAGCAGTCGGCCGAGTTTGGCATCATGAAGGGCGGCCAGAAGATCTCGCCGCTGCTCGCCTTCGTCACCGACATCGACTCGATCGGTCTGGAGACCGCGCAGGGCCTGTTGCTGGCGGAAGCCTTCTACTGGGACGCGAACGACGAAACGCGCGCCTTCGCAAAGCGCTTCATGGAGCGCGTGAAGCGGCCGCCGACCTCGGCGCAGGCCGGCGTCTATTCTTCCGTCACGCATTATCTGAAAGCCGTGAAGGCGGCCGGCACCACCGATGCCGCCGCCGTCATGAAGGTGATGAAGGAGACGCCGATCAACGACTTCTTCGCGCATAATGGCAATATCCGCGAGGACGGCCGCATGGTGCACGACATGTACCTGTTCGAGGTCAAGAAGCCGTCGGAGTCCAAGGGACGCTGGGACGACTACAAGCTGCTCGCCACCGTGCCCGGCAACGAGGCGTTCCAGTCGCTGGAACAGTCGCGCTGCCCGCTGGTGAAGAAGTGACGGCGTGAACCTTCGTGGCGAAGGGCGAGCCGAACAACAAGTCGTCATCCCGGGGCGCGACGAAGTCGCGAGCCCGGGATCCATAACCACCATCGTGAGTATGGATTCCGGGCTCGCGCCCAGGGGGGCGCGCCCCGGAATGACCAAGTGAGATGCAAAACAAAGGAAACACCCATGAGCAACGACATGGTCCTGCAAAAGCTCGAAGGCGGGCTGCTCACCATCACCATGAACCGCCCCGAGCGCAAGAATGCGCTGAACCCCGACATGGTGCGTGGGCTGGTCGAGGCGGCGCGCCGCGCTGCCGATGATCCCGAGGTCCGCGCGGTGTTGTTCAAGGGCGCCGGTGGCAGCTTCTGCGTCGGCGGCGACGTCAAGTCGATGGCCGAGGGACGCGCGCCGCTGCCGTTCGAGACCAAGCTCGCGAACCTGCGCCGTGGCATGGAGGTGTCGCGCATCCTGCACCAGATACCCAAACCCGTGGTGGCGCAGCTCGACGGCGCGGCCGCCGGCGCCGGCCTCTCAATGGCGCTGTCCTGCGACCTGCGCATCGCCTCCGAGTCCTGCAAGATCACGACGGCGTTTGCCAAGGTCGGCTTCTCCGGCGATTACGGCGGCACCTATTTCCTCACCCAGCTCATCGGCAGCGCGCGGGCACGCGAGCTTTATCTGATGACGCCGGTGCTGAGCGCGAAGGAGGCGCAGGCGATCGGAATGGTAACGAAAGTGGTGCCTGATGCCGAGATCGATGCCGCCGCGCACGAGCTTGCGCTGTCGCTGGCGCAGGGGCCGTCGATCGCGCTCGGCTACATCAAGCGCAACATCAACAATGCCGAGCACCTGCCGCTGGAAGATTGTTTTGACGGCGAAGCCATTCATCACACCCGCTGCGGCGACACCGAGGACCACAGGGAAGCCGCAAAGGCTTTTGTCGAGAAGCGGAAACCCACCTTCAAGGGCGCCTGACCATGGCCGGCTATATGCGCTTGCGGCAGATCTGCCTGGTCGCGCCGCAGCTCGAGCCCTTGATCTCCGATATCGCAGGCATCATGGGCCTTTCCGTCTGCTATCGCGACGGCAATGTCGCGAAATATGGGCTGGAGAACGCGCTGTTGCCGGTGGATACGATCCTGCTGGAGGTGGTGGCGCCGCTTAGGGACGGCACCGCGGCGGGTCGCTTCATCGCCAAGACGGGCGGCCGCGGCGGCTACATGGCGATCTTCTGCTGCGACGATCCGGACGCGCGCGCCCGCAATGCGAACGCAATGGGCGTGCGCACCGCGAACACGATTGACCACCCGCCCTACCACGGTGTGCAGCTCCATCCGCGCGACTGCCGCGCCGCCTTTATCGAGTTCAATCACACCAAGGGCAGCGATGACATCTTGGGCACCTATCCGCCGGCGGGGCCGAACTGGCAAGAATTCATCCGCAAGGACGTGACGCAGGTGCTGACGGCGGTCGAGATACAGAGCCCGGATCCGCAAGGCCTGGCCGAGCATTGGGGCAAGCTGATCGGCGTCGAGTCGGACAAGGCGGATAGCGGCGAGACTGAGCTGAAGCTGCCCAACGCCAGCTTCCGCTTCGTCAAGGGCGGAGCTGAGATCATGAGCGCGCTGGAGTTCCGCGTGGCGGATGTAGCGAGCGTGATTCATGCGGCAAGGGAGAAGGGGCTCGCGGTGGCGGGGAATGAGTTTTTGCTGGGCGGCGTGACGTTTCGACTCGCTGCGTGAGCTCTTGCATCCGCTTATTTCAAACTGTCATCCCCGCGCAACGGCGAAGCCGTTGTCGTTGGGGGTGCGAGTCGCGCGGCGCAGCGCGCCGTGCGGCGAGCCTCGAAGGATGAACGGCAGGGATGCAGCTGGGCCGTCGCCCTTCGAGGCCTCCGCTACGCTCCGGCGCCTCAGGGTGACGGATTGTTATGAGAACAAGGAACCCGCCACATGCCGCATCCGCTCGACAGCTTCTTCGCGCCGGCAAGCATCGCGCTAATCGGCGCCTCGCGCGATCATGAGAAGATCCCGGGGCGGCTGCTGTCGATGCTGCGTAGGAACGAGTATCCCGGCAAGATCTATCCGGTGAACCCGAACTACACCGGGATCGACGGGCTTCCCTGCCACAAGTCGATCGCGGACATCGGCGCGCCGATCGATCTTGCCGTCATCATCATCCCGGCGCGTGCGGTGCTGCCGGCGCTCGAGCAATGCGCCGCCGCCGGGGTGAAGAATGCCGTCATCATCTCGTCCGGTTTTGCCGAGGAGCGACAGCACCGCGATGCAGGAGGCAATCGCCGATCTGGCACGGCGCACGGGCATGCGCATCTCCGGCCCGAATGCCGAAGGCTTTCTCAGCCAGGTGCAGCGCGTAGCGGCGACCTTCAGCCCGGCGGTCGACGTCAAGCCGGGCCAGGCGCCGCTGGTTGCGACCGCGCGGCGGATCGGCATCGTCGCGCAGAGTGGCGGCATCGGCTTTGCCTATTATAACCGTGCGAAGGCGCTCGGGGTTGCCGTGAGCTACGTCGTCTCTACCGGCAACGAGTCCGATCTCGGCGCCGGCGAGTTTCTGGACTACCTGGTGCAGGACGCCTCGACCGACGTGATCCTGCTGTTCATCGAGGGCATCCGGGACGTCGAGAAATTCCTGGTGGCCGCCCAGCGTGCCGCCGAAATCAAGAAGCCAGTCATCGTCACCAAGGTTGGTCGCTCCGGTGCCGGCGAACGCGCGGCCGCTTCGCACACTGCCAGCATGGCCGGCTGGTCAGCAGCTTATGACGCAGTGTTTGCAAAGTACGGCTTCATCGTCTCCAACGATCTCGACGAGGCGCTGACGATCGCCGCGGTGTTTGCCGGCAACCCGCTGCCGAAAGGTGATCGCGTTGCTGTCGTCACCGTGTCCGGCGGCGCGGGCATCTGGGGCACGGATGCGGTGGCGCTCAGGGGCTTGCAGGTCCCGGAGCTCTCCAGGTCCATTCAGGCGGAGATCAGGACATTGATGCCGTCATACGGCACGGCGCGCAACCCGATCGATGTCACCGCCCAGGGCGTAACCTCGGGCGGCCTGCAACGAAGCGTCGATCTGCTCACCGCATCCAACGAGGTCGATGCGATCCTCGTCATGCTGTCGCTGTCGAGCGAGGTGCGGATGCCCTTCAAGGAGGAGGAGCTGAAGCCGGTGCTGGCGGCACAGAAAAAGTCGGTCGTGTTCTATTCCTACACGCTGCCGTCTGATTTTGCGCGGCGAGAGCTCGCCAAGTCGGGCGTCGTGGTGCTGTCGGGCCTCGCCCATGTCGGCGTCGCGCTGCGGCAGCTTGTTGACTTCGCGACGTTTGACCTGCCCAAGCCTGCGGAAGAGTTGCGGCGACCGGCGCACGATCTCTCGGCATTTCTGCAATCGCCGGTCCTGTCCGAAGCCGACAGCAAGGCCTTGCTCCGTGCGGCCGGCATCGCGCTGCCGGAAGAGGTGCTGGTTGCGGAGAAGAGCGGACTTGACGACGCGATCGCGCGTGTCGGCTTTCCGCTGGTGATGAAGATCCAGTCACCCGACATCCCGCACAAGAGCGAGGTCGGCGGCGTGCGGGTGAACGTCACCACCAAGGGCGAGGTGTTCCTGGCGTTCGAGCAGCTCCTGAACAATGCGCGCAGGCATCGGCCGGATGCCGCGGTTCAGGGCGTGTTGCTCGCACCCATGACGAAGAAGGGCGTCGAGATCATCGTTGGCACGATGACGGACAAGACGTTCGGCCCGATGGTGATGGTGGGGCTTGGCGGCATTACGACCGAGTTGTTCCGCGACGTTGTCTACCGCCCGGCGCCGGTGAGCGCGGCGGAGGCCGGCGCGATGCTGGCCGCGTTGAAAGCGGCGCCGCTGCTGAACGGATTCCGCGGTGCAGCCAAGGCGGATGTCGCGGCACTGGCGCAGTTGATCGCTGACATTTCCGTGCTTGCGGCACGGCATGCTGGGGAGATTGCGGAGATCGAGCTCAACCCGGTGCTGGTGCATCCGGAGGGACAGGGCGTGACGATTGTGGACGCGCTGGTGGTGGGGCGAAGGTGAAGCCACTCACTTGCGCAAGAGGGTAAAGCAGGTTGTGGCAAATGCGATGCGAATTGCTGTGCCCTCTCCCCTTGTGGGAGAGGGCAGCTCCGCCGTCCCGCAATGTCAGTCGGGTGAGGGGTTCTTTCCGCGTACAACTCTGTTGCAGCGAATGCGCGGATAGAACCTCTCATCCGGCGCTTCGCGCCACCTTCTCCCACAAGGGGAGAAGGAAGAATGCAATCACCGCCCTTTGAAGTTCGCGACCCTTCGCTCTTCCGTCGCCCTGACACCTTCCTTGAAATCTTCAGTCGCGCGCAGCCTCGACTGTTCGGCGAGCTCGTGGTTGGTTGCGGCCATCACGCGGTCGGCGAGGCCTGCGCGCATCGTGGCGCGGGTGGAGAGCAGGCCGAGCGGCGAGCACTCGGCGATCTCGCTCGCCAGCTTCATCGCAGCCGGCTTGACCTGGTCCTGCGGCACCAGCTCGTTGGCGAGGCCCCATTTGTAGGCCTCTTCACCGGTGACGCGGCGGCTGGTGTAGAACATCAGCTCGGCGTTGTTCTTGCCGATCAGCTCGGGCAGCGTGACCGTCAGGCCAAAGCCCGGATGGAAGCCGAGTTTTGTGAAGTTCGCGGAGAAACGCGCCTCCGGGCAGGTGACGCGGAAATCCGCTGAGACCGCGAGCCCGAGCCCGCCGCCGATGGCAGCGCCCTGCACGGCGGCGACGATCGGCTTCTTGGCGCGGAAGATGCGTACGGCCTGGATGTAGAGATGGTTGATCGGCCCGAGGCTATCGGCCGGATCGCCTTTTGCCGCGCGCGCCTCCTGCTCCTGCCGCGCCGGGTCGTTGAAATTGGCGCCGGCGCAGAACGCCTTCCCCTGTGCGGAGAGCACGGAGGCGCGGATCTCGATGTCGCGATCGAACTCGTCGAGCGCGTCCGCTATCTGGTTGATCAGGGAGATGTCGAAGAAGTTGAGCGGCGGGCGGCGGATCTCGATGGTGCCGACGTGCCCGACCTTCTCGACGCCGATATCCTTGTAGCTGCTCATGATGATCCTCGTTAGCGCAAACCAAGTCCGCGGGCGATGATGCCGCGGAGCACTTCGGTGGTGCCGCCCTGGATGGTGAGTTTCGGCGCGGTCTTGATGGCGAAATCGAGCTGCCGCTCCAGCGTCTCGCGATTGCTGGCGGTCTCCTCGACGAAGGCGGCGAGATCGCGCACGCGATGCGGCAGTTGCTGCTCCCACACCGTACCGATGTCCTTGACGATGGAGGCTTCGACCACGGGCTCCTTGCCGGCCTGCAACATGCCGGCAACGGAGACCGACATGCGCCGCATGGTGTGGAGCTGCGCGACGAGGCGGCCGATGCCTTCGGCGCTGCGAGTATCCGGATCGTTGCCGACCGCGCGTACCAGCTCGGTCAGCACGTAATAGGTTTCGAGGAAGCGCTCGGGACCCGAGCGCTCGTAAGCGAGCTCGGATGTCGCCTGCTTCCAGGCGCCGTCGACTTCGCCCAGCACGTGATCATCCGGAATGAAGTAATCGGTGAAGACGACCTCGTTGAACTCGTACTGGCCGGTGATCTGGCCGATCGGGTTCACCTTGATGCCGGGCTGCTTCATCTTGACCAGGAACTGCGTCAGGCCGTGGCGGCGGTTTTCCTTGGTCGGCTGCGAGGTGCGGAAGATCGCGATCATGTAGTCGGCGATGTGCGCCGACGAGGTCCAGATCTTGGTGCCGTTGATGAGATAGCCGCCGTCGGTCTTGGTCGCGCGTGTCTTCGCGGCGAACAGGTCGGAGCCGGAATTCGGCTCGCTCATGCCGATGGCAAAGCACAATTCGCCGCGGCAGATGCGCGGCAGGATGTCCATCTTGATGTGCTCCGGCGCGTATTTCAGCAGGATCGGTCCGCTCTGCCGGTCGGCGACGAAGAAGCGACGCGTCGGCGCATTCGCAACGCGCATCTCTTCGGTCACCACGTAGCGCTCGAGGAAGGAGCGCTCATGGCCGCCATATTTCTTCGGCCAGGTGATCCCGATCCAGCCGCGCTCGCCGACGCGGCGGGAGAATTCCGGCACGTCGGTGTCTTCGCGATTGGGCTTGAACGGGTTGAAGGTGCCGCGGGCCATTTCTTCGGCGAGGAAGGCGCGCACTTCCTTGCGCAGCTCCTCGCATTTGGGCGGCAGGCGGATCGGATCGAAACGGAGGGCAGCAGTCATGTGTCTCGTTCCCTGAACTCAGCGTGACGCCACCAGCGGCCACAATTCATCGGCGCCTCTGGCAGCAACGAGCTTGCCGAGCTCGACGGCCCAGTAGCTCTCCGAGCCGAAATCGTCGCGCCAGGCCAGCGCCCGCAGCGAATAGCGATGCAATATGTGCTCGATGGTGAACCCGATCGCACCGTGCACCTGATGCGCGATGGCGCCGCCCTTCTCGGCGGCTTCCGCGCAGCGGATTTTTGCGGAGGCGGCTTCGAGATAGACCTCGTCGTTGAAGGCAGTCGCGTTCGCGATTGCATCGGCGGCGGAGGTCGCAGCGGCCAGCGCCGCGGCGGATTCGCCTGCGAGCTTTGCGAGGTTGTGCTGCACCGCCTGGAATTTCGAGATCTTTTTTTCGAACGCGACGCGCTCGTTGGAATAGCGCACGGAAATGTCGAGCATGGATTCCAGCGCGCCCGCAATCTGGAGGCTGCGCGCGACGCCTCCCATCAACATCACCGTGGTCTGGTCAAGATGGTTTGGCGCGGGCTTGATTGCGATGGGCGCGACCTTGTCGAGCGTTACGACATCGCTGTCGTCGTAGCCGACATTGAGCCCGGCCTCGACCTTAGCCTTGCCGGCATCGACCAGCGCGATGGATACGCCGCTTGCGTCATGCGTCAGCACAGCAAAATGCTTGGCCGCTTTCGCAAAGGGCACGCCGCGGACGCGGCCGGAGAGCGAGCCGTCGGGATCGAGGGTGATGCGGTCCTTCGGGCTCGCCGGCAGCACCGTCATCTCGCCCTCGGGGGAGGCGATCTTCGCCTGCGCGAGCAGCCAGCCGGCGAGCATGGTTTCGGCGAGGGGAACCGCGATCGCAAAACGTCCGGCCGCATTCAGCAGCGCAAATCCATCGGCAAGGCTCGCGCCGGAGCCGCCAAGATCGTCCGGCACCCACGCCAGGGGCAGTCCGGCCTCGCTCAGCGCCTGCCAGAGCGGCGCTTTCCACGCGTCCTTCTTGTCGTTGTTGATGGTTTGCGGATCGGCGAGATCGGCGAAGATCTTCTCCGCAGTCTCGACGACGATATTGTCACTCTCCGCCACAGCGTTCCCCGTGTCTTGTCCTTGGCGCATCCGTCTTTTTGAGCGGGTGCGCAGCTCTCTTCTTGCGCCCGATGATCGGAAAAAGCCACGGCCCTGACAAGCGTTGATCGCAGGTCCGCCTGCGGCGCGGGCATGGGCCAAAAGACTAATTCCGCTTAGCGGAGTTTGATCGATTTGCAGCCGTCCGCAAACTCGCTAAACAGGACCGCTGGCATTGAAGACAAGAGAGGATAACCGGATGGCAAAGGACGGCTTGTGCGCAATCGTGACGGGGTCCGCATCCGGTCTTGGAGCTGCGACCGCGCAAATTCTCGCGCGCGGCGGCGCGCGGCTCGTCATCAACTATTCGTCGAGCCAGAAAGAAGCCGAGGCCACCGCGGAGGTCTGCCGCAAGGCAGGCGCAGCCGAGGTCGTGATCGCACAGGGCGATGTCTCGCGCGACGAGGATTGCCGCAGGATCGTCGCGGCGGCGGAGGCCTGGGGCCGGCTCGACGCGCTCGTCAACAATGCCGGCACGACCAAGCACGTCGCTCACGCCAATCTTGACGGTTTGTCGGCCGAAGATTTTCAGCGGCTCTATGGCGTCAACACTATCGGTCCGTTCCAGATGGTGCGTGCGGCGCGCAAGCTGCTCGAGGCCGGCGCGAACGCCTCGGGGCGGGCGTCGGCGGTGGTGAACGTCTCCTCGGTTGCCGGCATCAGCGGCGTCGGGTCATCGATCGCCTATGCCGCAAGCAAGGGCGCGCTCAACACCATCACGCTCTCGCTGGCGCGCGCGCTTGCGCCGCTGATCCGCGTCAACACCGTTTGCCCCGGCTATATCGACACGCCCTGGTTCACCAAAGGCCGGGGCGAGGATGCCGCCAAGCAGGTCCGCGACAACGTGGTCGCGAAGGTGCCGCTCAACGTCGCCTCAAGCGCCGACGACATCGCACAGCTCGTCTGCTTCCTGGCGACGCCGGCCTCCAGCAACATGACCGGCGAGATCGTGCGCATGGATGCCGGTCTGCATTTGATTACGTGATTGATGTCATTCCGGGACACGCGAAGCGTGAACCCGGAATCTCGAGATTCCGGGTTCGATGCTGACGCATCGCCCCGGAATGACGGAGTATAGGCGTCAACCCTTGATCACGCCGCTTGCCACCAGGCGGTGCCAGATGAACAGCACCACCACCGCGCCGATCGTGGCGGTGATGAAGCCGGCACCCTGGTCCAGGCTGTAATGGCCGATGGCCTGGCCGATAAACGTCGCCAGAAACGCGCCGACGATGCCGAGGACGGTGGTGAGGATGAAGCCCTGCGGATTTTTCGGTCCCGGCATCAGCCAGCGCGCGATGAGGCCGGCGACGAAACCGACGATGATGACCCAGATAATCCCGCCCATGTTCGCAACTCCCCTTGCAGCAACGATACGACTGACGTCAGAGCTCGGTCAGATTCGGCCAGACAGCTCGTTCTCGGTCGGCAGCCGTCCATCCGGCGTCAGGTGATCGATCACCTTCGGCAGATACTGGCTGAGACCGGACAGAAGCTCGTCACGCGACAGGCCGCTCTGGGCTGACAGGCTCTGGATCTGGTCGGCGCCGAGCGCATTGGCGAGATCGCCCGGTGCGATCGGCTTGTTCTCGCCCTTGCCGACCCAGGAATTCGCGGTTTCGCCATGACCGCCTTGCTGGAGCTGGTTGAGGAGATCGCCGAGCCCGCCACTGAGCACGCTGCCGGCCGCGCCGCCCGCGAGCAGGCCGCCGAGGCCGCCCTTCAGCACATCACTAAGCCCGCCGCCGCCGGGCGCGCCGCCCGGAAGCGCTTGCCCGCCCGCATTCGCCGGCGTGGGCGGCGGCAGTGGCGACGATTGCGGCGCCGCGCCACCCTGGCCTGCCGTCAAATGCTTGAACGCTTTCCACGCCAACAGACCAAGGATTGCCATGCTCATCGGCGACATGCCGCCGGAGGATTCTTGCGAGCTTTGCGAGCTCGGCGTGCTTGACCCGCGCGGGCCGTTCTGCATGCCGTTGAGGACGTCGAGTAGACCCATGGTGCTCTCCTGCCGCTGAACCTGCCCCCCGGGGCGAAAACATATGGGGCTCTCATGACGGTTACAAGGCGGTCGCACCGCAACCGCAGCGGCCGATGGGCAAGCGGCGCGGCCTTTGCTATCGAAGGTCAAATCATGAAGGTCTGGTCAACGCCGCTGTCGAAAGCGGCAAGCGGTTTCAGGAGCAAATGGTGACGGATCGACCGATCGCCGTGGCGGGCGCGGGGGCCATCGGCTGCTTCGTCGGCGGCATGCTCGCGGCTGCCGGCCGCCACGTGGCACTCCTGGTGCGGCCGCGGGTGAAGACCGAGATCGAGCGGTTCGGCCTGCGCCTGACCGATTTCGACGGATCCGAGCGGCGGCTCTCCGCGGGCCAGCTCGCGCTGTCGGAAGATGCCTCGATTTTTCACGGTGTTGGCGTGGTCCTGGTGACGGTGAAGAGCGCCGACACGACTGAGGTCGCCGAGCTGATCACCCGGAACGCGCCGGACGATGCCGTCATCGTCTCCTTGCAGAACGGCGTCGGCAATGTGGAAATCCTGCGCGACAAGCTGCCGGGGCGGCGCGTGCTCGCGGGCATGGTGCCGTTCAACGTGATCGCGATGGGCGAGGGGCGCTTCCACCGTTCGACCTCCGGCGACATTCATGTCGAGAAGGATCAGGCCGATACCGCTGCGACGCTGTCCGTGCCGGGGCTCGCGATGCGCGCGAGCGCGGACATCACCGGCGTGCAATGGGGCAAGCTGGTCATCAATCTGAACAATGCGCTCAGCGCGTTGTCCGACATGCCGCTTGCCGCGCAGCTTGCGAACCGGGACTGGCGAAGATTGTTCGCGGACCAGATGGCCGAGGGGCTTGCGGCGATGACGGCGGCTGGCATCAACCCGGTGTCGGCGACGCCGATACCGCCGCGCTGGACGCCGACCCTGCTGCGACTGCCCGACATGATCTTCAACGTGATCCTGGGGCGGACCATGAAGATCGATCCCGAGGCACGCTCCTCGATGTGGCAGGATCTGAAGCAGCGACGCAAGACCGAGATCGACTATCTGCAAGGGGCGATCATCGCGCTGGCGGACCAGCACGGCGTGGACGTGCCGCTGTGCCGCCGCATTGCTGCGCTGATCAGGCAGGCTGAGAGCGCGGGCAACGGCCCGCCGCGCCTGACGCCGCAGCAGATCCGGGGCGGTGGGTGAGAGCCGGTCCGACCGGAGGCATGCCGATGAAACCCGTTCCGATGATGGCGATTGCGGTTGCGATGCTCTGCGGTGCATCCACCCTCGCGCAGGCCCGTCCGCCGACCGTCACACCGTCGCCCGGCTACGACAGGCGGTTGCAGGAGAGCCGATCGGCGCCAAGCGGCACGACGACGGTTGCACCGACCAATCCGCCGGCGACCACGCAGAAGCGGACCAGGAAGAAGCATACGAACTGATGCGCCGCAGGATGTTGTGGCTTATCAAGGCCAGTTGGACGAGGCTCGAGGCTACACGCTCCGCTGTCATTCCCCGAGAAAGCGGGGAATCCAGTACGCGGCGGCCTATCGATTCAATCAAAGTCGTCTCTGGAATACCGGATCGCCTGATCAAGTCGGGCGATGACGGCGGAGGGTAAGGAGAGTGCCCGACCCCGGCTCGCAGGGACGGCGCGAGGGCTTCACCCCTTCTTCGCCTTGCTCGGCGTGGGGCTGAACAGCTTCTTCAGTTCGTTCAAGCTCTCCGACAGCCGCGGCCATTCGCAGGAGAACGAGCCCTTGGTGCATGCCTTCGGCCGCGGCTGTTTGGGCCGCTCGACCGGAACCGGCACGCGCTCGGCCTCGGTGCGGAGTGCAACCTGCTGGACTTGCTGTTGCCGTTGCTCCTGCTGTTGCTGCTGTTTGGTGGCGGCTTCGGCAGCCAGGTTGGCACGGCGCTGATTGGCGAGATAGGCGGCGTAGGATTCGTCGATCTTCTTCTGTTCCTCCGGCGTCGGATTGGGACCGGCGATATCGAAGCTGCGATCCTGGAGGAAGTCGTAGTAGGTGTACCCGCCACCCGCCTTGCGGCGGCCGGCGAATTTGGCGTTGCACTCGGCGAGCGCCGCCGTCTTCTCCTGCCTGGTTGCGTATTTCTCGGCCCGGTCGGCGCATTCCTCGAAATCGCCCGGCGCGCGTTTCCACCATTGCGCATGGGCATGCGCGGGCATCAGCAGGGCGAGCCCTGCAGTCAAGCCAAGCAACAATCTCGCGCTACGCGAAGCGATCACGAACGACATTCAACAGATGCAATCTTTGTGGAACTCAACTGATTCAGTCGAATTTTCGCCTGTTTCCAGCCACTTGTCACCCATGGAACCCGACATTTTCATGGCTGCATTGCTGACATTTTTTGCTTGACGTGGCCGGCCAGTCACAGCGGCATGGCACGCGATGCGCAAAGAGTTGCAAGAAGGCTTCAAGTCAAGAGGGCTTCAAGTCAAGCCTTCGCGCGGAGAGGATTTTTGGCAATGAAATGGCGGACATTTGTCGCAACGATCGCGTTGGCGCTGCTGTCGTGTCACGCGAATGCCGCCGATGAGGCCACGCCCAACCTTGCGCCGGTGAAGGCGGTCGCCGATGCGCGCCTTGCGGTCGGCGATCACGCCGTCCTGCCACTTTATCTCTCCAGCGATTGGGCGCTGCCGCTACCATCGATCACCCGCGCCGTCATCGTGCTGCACGGGCGCCTGCGCAATGCGGATGTCTATTACAAGTCGGCGCGGACGGCGCAAGCGGCGGCCGGCGACGAGGGCCGGGCCACCATCATGATCGTTCCGCAGTTTCTGGCGCAGGTCGATATCGATGCGTACAAGTTGCCTGACGAGACGCTGCGCTGGTCGCTGGAGGGGTGGGAGGGCGGCGAGGCCGCGCTCGCACCGAGCCCGGCCTCCTCGTTCGAGGCGCTCGATGCGATCCTCGCCAGGTTTGGCGACCGGCGCATCTTCCCGAATCTCAAGCAGGTCGTGGTCGCCGGTCATTCCGGCGGCGGCCAGGTCGCGCAGCGCTATGCCATCGCAGGCAGGGGCGAAGCGAAACTGTCGCGCCAACACATCGAGGTGCGCTACGTCGTCGCCAATCCATCGTCCTACGCATATTTCAGCGCGGAGCGGCCGGAGCCGTCGATCGCCGCTTCCTGTCCCGGCTACGACAACTGGAAATACGGTATGAACGATCGCCCGCCTTATCTGAGCGATGCAACGTCCGCCGCGCTCGAGCAGCGCTATGTCGAGCGCGAGGTGATCTATCTGCTCGGCACGCTCGACACCAATCCAGAGCATCCAGCGCTCGACAACAGCTGCATGGCGAAAGCGCAAGGACCCTATCGCTACGCCCGCGGCCACGCCTATGCGGACGCAATGGCCGGACGCGACCACGGCACGCCCAATCACAAGCTGTTCGACGTCGCCGGCATCGGTCACGACGGCGACAAGATGCTGACTTCGAAATGCGGGCTCACGGCGCTGTTCGATCTGCCCGGCTGCACCGCGGACCGCTGAGCTGAGGATGCCTTGAAGGCCCGGCTCGGGCTGTTACACTTCGTCCCGTGAGCGCACGATTACGGTGCCACCAAGAAGACGAGATGGATTGCAAAAACGAAGTCGGCCGTTGCTGCTTTCGAAAGCGATTTCACACCCTTTGTTTCAGCCAAAGCTCTCTCATATTCTTTATGCCGGGGTTACTTCAAGTGATGAGGAATTGCGCGTTCATCCTGCCTTGCGTTCTCCTTCTTGTTTCTGGAAACAACGAGGTTGGTTCATTGGAGATGCGGCGACTTGGTACCGACCGCGTGTCAGCGTCCTTCTACAACGGCCATGAAACTATCAACGATCATCCCATGCAGCCGATAGTCACTGTTGCCTTGGCGGATAGAAACCGGCGAATGACGGAAGAGGGGTACGCAGAAGCAAACAGTCTCTCTGCAGATGAGGTTGGAAGCCGCTTTGCGGCAAGTGGAATCTTACGGTGTCCCGGTGGAGCTAGTAGCGCTCAAGTGACCGGAGCGCGCGACGTGATCACGACGGTAGCTCATGCGTTTCGGGACACTTGCAAGCCTCGGACGTCGCCTGACAAGTGTACATTCGAGTACTATTTGGGAGCGCAGATGCGGACCGTTCCCTTGTCAGCGACCCTATGGATGGGCCCATGCATCGACAGTGCACCGAGACAGGGTAGCGCCGATTGGGCAGTCGCAAAACTCGCATTTCCCGCAGACGTGACGCCATACGAAATCTATGAACAGCCCGAAATTTTGGTGGAGCTGGAGCGTGTCCTGGCGGTTGTCGGTTATGATATCGAAGCCACAGGAAAGACGGACAAGGACGGGCCGTTCAACAAGACGATACAGGAGTGCCAAATACGCGACGTAAGGGATTGGCAGACATTTGAAACGAACTGCGAGTTCGAAGTCGGGGCATCGGGTAGCGCCCTGTTTCGTCTGTGGGGTCGTCGAATGACCCTACTTGGCGTCGTTTTCGGAGACTATCGAGATAAAGAATATTGTCCACGGGGCGGCTGCGAGTTCAAGAGCCGGAAATGGTCGAGCTTGTTTGTTACCTTGAAGGGCGAGTTTAAGGACAGCCTCGTGGCGGCCGTGCGTCTGTCTGTAGCAAAATAGAACGTCGGGCTGCCCCTCGGATCGGTAAGCTGCGGATGCATGCCGACTGACGACAATGAGGCCGCGGCTCCGGGATCGCCATCCCGGTCCGCTGCAGTCGCGCCCACGCGAACTCAAATCTCAGAGCATTTTGCCGACGATCTTCGTCATATCCGCCGCCGAATACGCGCGCAGTGTCTCGGTACGGACATTGCCGAGTGCGCCGAGACTGAGACTGAGTGACATCACGGCCGGCTCATCTGGAGCCTCCAGAAGGGTCACAAAGTCATATCGCCCTTGCGTCCAGACGAGCTCCTTCACGGTCACGCCGAACGTCTTGGCCATTTCCTTGAAAGCGTCGGCCCGCTTCGGCGAGTCCTTGACGTTGCGGATTCCCTGATCAGTGAAGTTTCCCAGCACGACATAGGCCACCATGGTCGTCCTCCCTGGTTAGAGCCTGATACAATTCTCGCATGAGGAAACCGCACGACCTTGCCACAGCGGCTGAGACGGCGCACCTGCCCATTGGGGAACGTCAGCGGGCGTGACTTATCGGGTCAGGACAACGGCCTTGCAAAACTGAGCTCGTGGCCGTCAGGGTCGGTGAGATGGAAGTAGCGCTCGCCCCATTCGGCATCGCGCGGCGCGGTCGATGGCTGCCATCCTGCCGTGAGCGCGCGCTGATGGATGGCATCGACGTCGGCGACGTAGAAGATGACGCGGCCCCACCAGGACCAGCGCTTGTCCGCCGGCTGGGCGATCAGGTTGAGATAGCCTGGACCGGCGCGGAAGCTCGTGAACGCCTGGGCTTCGCCGCCGTGCAGAATCTCAAAGCCCAGCGAACGGTAAAAGCCGACGGCGCGCGCCATGTCATGGGTGGCAAGCGTGATGGCGCTGATGCTCTCGATCATGGTGGCGCTCCCCGTGGATTGGGAGATATTAGAGCGCTGATGAAACGATTGACGATGGCCAATGTTTCGCATTGCGGGGAGATGCGGACGTCCAACAGGCGGGAGGTCCTGATGCGAGTACCTGCAACGCCGGACGGCGCGCTACCAAAACCTGGAACGGCAGAGGCGATCGAGCTCGGCTGCACCTGCCAGGTGTTCTCGCACGACTCCAAGACGGATGAGCTGGAGCCGTCCGGGATGCTGGTCGCGCCTGACGCGAATTGCCCGGTTCACGGCACGGCGGCCCAACTCGAGGAGCATGATTGAGACCGCCGGATTGCCGCCGTTTGGATGCATCGCAGCGCTGGCGATTTGCGAGCTGCTCTGCTATGGAGACCCCAAGTGCCTGCACCCGTTGCAGGTTCCGCGGTCCCGTAGCTCAGCCGGATAGAGCGGCGGTTTCCTAAACCGTAGGTCGGATGTTCGAGTCATCCCGGGATCGCCATTCTCAAATGCGGTTTTTCAGAACCGGCCGCCTTTCTCACTCTGCGCCGCCCGTCAAGTAGCCAATAAAAAAAGTTTGGCACGGCTTTACGCGACATTCGTCTTGCAGACCGGGCTCCGTATTCACATCTCGCCTCCCGCAATTCTGGGGTGTGGCTTTGGTTAACAAAGTCGCCCAGTTGCGAATTGTGGAGATGAACTATGGACTTCAATGGTTTCAATGGCGCCTGGCTGATCCAGCCCGCGCTTTGGGCCGCGGCAGCGGTCGCGTTTTTGATCCTGCTGCGCGTTGCCAATATCTTTCGTTATATCCCGAACAACCAGGTCGGCATCGTCGAGAAGCTGTGGACGACGAAGGGCTCGATCGAAGGCGGCTTCATCGCGCTGAACGGCGAAGCCGGCTACGAGCCGGAAGTGCTGCGCGGCGGCCTGCACGTGTTCTTTCCGTTCATGTACCGGATCCATAAATCGGACCTCGTCACGGTCGGACAGGGCAAGATCGCCTATGTGTTCGCGCGCGACGGCGCGCCGCTCGGCGCTTCGCAAGTGCTCGGCGCCAACGACACCGAGGACAAGTCGGACTTCGAGGACGCGCGTCGATTCCTGCTCGGTGGCGGGCAGAAGGGACCGCAGCGCAAGATCCTGCGCGAAGGCACCTATGCGATCAACACGACGCAGTTCGCGATCATCACCGACGATCGCGTCTACGGTCATGCCCTGAGCGAACAGGAGCGCGGCGTGCTCGACGCGATGCAGCTTACGATCGCCGAGCGATGGGGCTTTGCGCCCGTCGTGCTCGCGGCCGATCACGACCTCGTCGGTATCGTCACCGTGCATGACGGCCCGTCGCTGCCGCCTGGCGAGATCATCGCGCCCGAGGTCGGCGTCGACTTGCGCGACTGGGAGACCTTTCACAACAATTTCCAGGAGCCCGAGCAATTCCTGAGGGCCGGCGGCTATCGCGGCCGGCAGCTCCAGATCATCGTCGAGGGCACCTGGTACATCAACCGCCTGTTCGCGACCGTCGAGGCGGTGCCGAAGACTGTGATCCCGGTCGGCAATGTCGGTGTCGTCATCTTCTACACCGGACCGCAGTCCGACGACGTGTCGGGCGAGCAGTATCGCCATGGCGAGCTCGTCCTCAACGGTGGCCGCGGCGTCTGGCGGGATCCGCTGCTGCCCGGCAAATACGCGTTCAACACCTATGCGGGCAAGATCGAGATCATCCCGACCGTCAACTTCATCCTGAAATGGGTGCGCGGCGAGGTCGGTGCGATGAAGCTCGATGAGAACCTGTCGGAGATCTCGCTGATCACCAAGGACGCGTTCGAGCCGACGCTGCCGCTCTCGGTGGTGATGCATATCGACTACAAGAAGGCGCCGATGATCATCCAGCGCTTGGGCGACGTGAAGAAGCTCGTCGAGCAGACGCTCGATCCGATGGTCAGCGCGTTCTTCAAGAACATCGCGCAGAAGATGACGCTGATCGAGCTGCTCCAGAACCGGGCGTCGGTCCAGGAGGAATCTGCGGCCGAGATGAAGGCGAAGTTCGCAAGCTATTCGCTCGACCTTCAGGAGGTCCTGATCGGTACGCCGCGCGCCGCCTGCGGCGATCACACCATCGAGAACATCCTGATCCAGCTCCGCTCGCGCCAGATCGCACGCGAGCAGATCGAGACTTACCAGGAGCAGGAGAAGGCCGCGGTGCAGGAGCGCGCTCTCAACGAGGCCAAGGCGACGGCGGCCGCGCAGTCGGCGCTGACGCAATCGCTGATCCAGATCAAGGTGAACGAGAACGAGGGCGCCGCCGCGCTCGCCCGTGCGCAGAAGGACGCCGAGACCCGAAAGGTGACGGCAGCCGCGGTCGGCGAGCAGTCGCGGCTCGAGGGCCAGGGCGAGGCCGACCGGGTGCTCGCGATCGGCGCCGCCAACGCGCAGGCGACCAAGCTCTCGGTCGAGGCCTATGGCGGTCCGGAGTTCCGGCTGGCCGAGCAGAACTTCACGAAGTTCGCGGAAGCCCTGACCCGGATCAACCAGCCGCTGGTGCCGCAATTCCTGATGTCCGGCGGACCGGGCCAGGAGACCGGCAATGCGGGCCTGATCCCGACCGCGATGCTGAGCTCGATGTTCGGCCGCATGATGCCGGATGCGCTGGAGCGGCTGAAGGACGAGGCGCCGAAGGCGGCCCGCAAGGCCAACGGCCAGTGATCACAGGCCGCCTCCGATTTGCTTAGCCGGCGCGAAGATTGCTAACAGGAAACGGCCAGGCTGGAAGTAAACCTTCCGGCCTGGCCGATGCCTGTTCCTTGCAAGCCTTGTGACCCCCGGAGATGACGATGCCTTTTGACTTGATCCTGCGTGGCGGACGGGTCGTTGACCCCTCGCAGAAGCTTGACGCGGTAACGGATGTCGCGTTTGCGGGCGGCAAGGTCGCGGCGATCGGCAGCGGGCTCAAGGCGGATCCGGGGACCGATGTGCGCGACGTTTCTCGCTACATCGTGACGCCTGGCCTGATCGATTTGCACACCCATGTCTATTGGGGCGGCACCTCGCTCGGCATCGATGCAGAAGAATTCTGCCGTCTCTCCGGTGTCACCACGGCGGTGGACACCGGCAGCGCCGGCCCCGGCAATTTCGCCGGCTTCCGCAAGCATGTGATCGAGCCGAGCCAGGTTCGCATCCTCGCCTATTTGCACGTCTCGCATGCCGGCATCTTCGGCTTCTCGCACAAGGTGATGGTCGGCGAGAGCGAGGAGCTGCGGCTGATGAACCCCATCGATGCCGCCAAGGTGGCGGATGCAAACCGCGACCTCATCGTCGGGATCAAGGTGCGCGTCGGCCTGCACGCCTCGGGTACCTCGGGGATCGTGCCGCTCGATATCGCGCTCGAAGTGGCCGAAGAGGTCGGCATGCCCCTGATGGCGCATATCGACCATCCGCCGCCGAGCTATGAAGAGGTGCTCGCGCGGCTGCGCCCGGGTGACGTGCTCACCCACGCCTTCCGGCCGTTCCCCAATACGCCTGCGACCGCGCAAGGCACGGTGAAGAAGGTGGTGCTGGAGGCGCGCGAGCGCGGTGTGATCTTCGACATCGGCCACGGCAAGGGCTCGTTCGCCTTCAAGACCGCGCGCGCGATGCTGGCGAACGGTTTCTATCCGGACACGATTTCATCCGACATCCATCTGCTCTGCATCGACGGGCCGGCCTTCGATCAGGTGACGACCATGTCGAAATTCCTGTGCATGGGGATGTCGCTGTCCGACGTGGTCGCGGCTTCGACCGTCAACGCCGCGATGGCGCTTCGGCGCCCGGAGCTCGGCAGCCTCAAGGTGGGCAGCGTCGGCGACGCCACGCTGATCACGGTTCGCGAAGGGCAGTTCGACTATGTCGACGTCGTCGGCGAGCACCTGACGGGTAGCCAGAAAATCGCCTCCGAAGGCGTCGTCATCGGTGGCCGCTGGTGGCATCCGAAATAAGGAGCGCGACTTCGGCTGTATTTCGCCTCGCCCCGCTTTCGGGGAGAGGCCGACGCGCGGAACGCGCGGCGGGTGAGGGGGACTCTCCGCGCGTCCGACTGTCACCGCATTTGCGGAAGCAGCCCCTCACCCCAACCCTCACAGAGCGAGCGAAGCTCGTCTCGTCCCCGCAAGAGCGGGGCGAGGGAGCACAGCTCGATCGCGGACGCTGCGTCCTCGTATCAGTTGCGCCGGCGCCTACTCATTCTTGTCCACATTCCAGAACAACGGCGTCGCCGGGCCGTCGATCACGCCGGTGAGCGATTTGCGCCATGCGCTCGGCGCCTGGAACTGGCCGAGCGGGACGTAGATCACCTGCTCGTAGGCTTCCTTCTGCACGTCGAGCGCGATCTTCTTCTGCTCTTCGGGTGAGGTGGCGCGGGCAAAGGCGTCGCGCAGCTGCTCGAGCTTGGGATCCTCGGACCAGCCGAACCAGCCGCCCTCCTTGCCCTTGCCTACCATCGCGCCATTGACGAGCGGATTCATCGAGTCGGCGGCGCCCTGATAGGTGAAGAACATGTTCCAGCCGCCTTCCTTCGGCGGCTTCTGGTTGGCCCTGCGGGTGACCACAGTCTGCCAGTCCATTGCCTGGAGATCGACCTTGAAACCGGCCTCGCGCAGCAGCTGCGCGACCACGATCGGCTGCGCTTTCAGCAGGATCTGGTCGCCCGGCGCCAGGATCACGACGGGCGTGCCGTCATAGCCGGACTCTGCCAAGGCCTTCTTGGCTTCCGCCATGCCGTTGCCCTTGATCAGGGTCTCGCCGCCCTCGTCGCTGGCGAACGGCGTGTCGCAGATGAAGAATGCGCCGCAGAGCTTGTAGTATTTGGGATTGCCGATCTGCGCGTCAAGCACGTCCTTCTGGTTGATCGCGAGCATCGCGGCGCGGCGGATCTTCACATTGTCGAACGGCGGATGCAGGAAGTTCATCCGGCCGAACGATTGGAAGCCGAACTTGTTCAGGATTGCGATGTTGATGTCCGGGTTGGACTCGAGCACAGGCAGCAGGTCGAACGGCGGCGTTTCGACGAAATCGACGTCGCCGGATTGCAGCGCGTTGAGCGCGGTCTGCGCGTCCGGCATCGTCAGCCACTCGACACGGTCGACCTTGACCACCTTGCCGCCCGATGTCCATTCGGCCGGCTCCTTGCGCGGCACGTAGTCGGTGTTCTTTTCGTAAACGGCTTTCACACCGGGCTGGAATTCGGCAGCCACGAACTTGAACGGGCCGGAGCCGATCTGCTCCGGAATCTGCTTGCTGATCGGGGTTTCGGCCAGCCGCTTGGGCATCATGAAGGCGCAGATCGACGATGGCTTGGCGATCGTCTCCAGCACGAGGCCATAGGGCTCCTTCAGCTTGAGGACGATCGTTTTGGCATCGGGGGCTTCGATGCCTGCCGTGAAATCCATCAGCTTGCGCGCCATGCCGTCGACGCTCGTGCCCCAGCGCTTCAGCGAGGCGACGCAATCCTCCGCCGTCACCGGCGGGCCGTCATGCCACTTCAAGCCGTCGCGCAAGGTGAAGGTGTAGGTCAGCTTGTCGTCGGAGACCTTCCAGTCGGCCATCTGCGGCCGCACCTTGAAGCTGGAATCGATGCCCAGCAGCGTATCGTAGACCATGTAGCCATGGTCGCGGGTGATGATGGCGGTCGTGAAGCCGGGATCGGTGACGCGAAGGTCTGATTGCATCACCGCAGTCAGGATCTTCTTTCCGCTCGCGGCAGATGCAACCGACGTCCATGCAACGGGAAGTGCCGATGGCGCAACAGCAGCAAGCTGAAGCAGTTTCCGGCGCGAGACGTGAACCATTCTCTATTCTCCTGACCTGACGCAAACGAAACCAGATGGCGGCTGTCGATGAAGGGCAGCGTATGGCGGGGAGCCGCACGTGACAAGGAGAGCTTGCCTCCGCCGATCTGAATTCGTTTGCGACCAAGCAAGGGCCGTGCCGCCGAAGCCGGCGGCGCAGGAAATCGCGAAGGTCGTCTCGCTTTTGACGGACGCGCGTTAACTTTACTGCGTCACAAGCACACGTCCTCATCCTGAGGAGCCCGCGACGAGCGGCATTTCGAAGGATGGCCGCGGGTGAGAACCGGGCCTTATGGTTCGCTCGGCGATGCGGAGCGTCGTCCGAAGACGGGCGTTCCGCGCTCCTCACCATGATGGTCTTGTGACGCAGCAGGTTTAGTCCCGTCCGGCCTCCATGATCGCGCGTGCCAGCCGGGCGGGATCGGAGAAGCACAATTCGTGGCTCCCAGCTACCTGCACCAGGCGGAACAGCCCGAGCTTCTCCGACAGCCGCGGATGCCAGGGATAGCCGTGCGGCAGCGCGGTATCCTCGGTGCAATTGATGTAGGACTTCGCCAGCTGCATCTCGGCCGGGTTGGTTTTCAACTCGATCTTGTCGCTGAAGGTCTTGAGGGGATGCGGATTGAGGATGTCGTAGGCACGCTGGGCCAGTTCGAGATCGGCATCGTTGATGAACGCCTCGCGCCAGATCGGGAATGGCAGCACCACCGAGCCGTCGCCGCGCTCGGCGGCGATCGCCTCGAACAGGCCGAGATAGTGTGACGGCACCAGGTCGTTGAGCGACTCGCCGTTGTTGGGGACGAAGGCATTCCAATAGATCAGCCGGTGGATCCGCTCCGGCACGAGGTCGGCGACCCCCGTGATGACCATCCCGCCATAGGAGTGGCCGAGCAGGATCACGTCCTTCAGATTGTTCTCGGCGAGATAATCGGCGATGGACTGGATCGCCTCCTTGAGCCCTGTGGTCTTGGCATCGCCGGGCCGGTTACCCTTGATTGTGGGCGTATGAACGGTGTGGCCCGCGGCCCGAATGGGGGCGGCGACGGGCTCGAGCTCGGACCCGGTGTGCCAGGCGCCGTGGACGAGGACGTAGGTCGACATATTGTGGCTCCTCCGCAAGGATGGTTAGATCGGCGCGGCAATCACCGGCCGAAACCCTTGCCGACTGAACGTCGGTCGTTGTCTTTGTTGCAGCCATATTGAGCCGGCGGCGATCGGTCCGCTTGGCTGGCGCTGAACCGGATTGGTCTCGGAGCGAACTGATGGAGCAGGTCAATCCAGCAAGCCGGCCGCGGCACTTCGTCTGGAATACGGCCGAGACGCGTCCGGCCGAGCAGTTTTCCTTCTACCGCGAGGCAATTTGCCAGGCGTTCATGAACCTGACGCCGGAATCGGCGACGACGTCATGTTTTCCGGCGAAGGTGGAGACGATCAGGTTTGGCGCCGGTGCGGTCAACCGCGTGGTGTTTCCCGAGCATACGGTGCATCGCTCGCGCAGCGATATCGCGGCCTCGAACGAGAGCTGCTTCTATCTCAACTTCAAGCTCGCCGGCCGCTGCCGCATCGTGCAGGGGAATCGCGACGTCAGCCTGTCGCGCGGCCAGGTCGGCATCTGCGACAGCGACCGCGAGGTAAGGCTGCTGCATGACCGCGGCCCGACGCTGGAGGTCGCTTCGTTCTGGGTGCCCTCGCGCGCGCTGCGCGACCGGCTGCCGCCGGGCTTCGATTTCGAGGCCGAGCGCGTCTCCGATGATCCCCATGTCGGTCATCTCATCATCGAGACGGCGCGCTCGCTCAACGCCGGCGCTTTGCGGATGACGGAGGAGGACAGCGTGCGCCTGTTCGGCGTGCTGCTCGATCTCGTCGCGCTGAGCCTGTCGCGCCGCTCGCGCGCGCAAGTCGCGGAGGCGGCGAGCTTTGCCGATGCCACGGTGCTCGCGCTGCGCCGTGCGATCCACGAACGGCTGCGCGAGCCAGGGCTGACGGTCGCGGCGGTCGCAGGCGCCGTCGGCATCAGCGAGCGCTACGTGCACAAGCTGTTCGAGCGGTCCAGCACGACGTTTTCCGACTACATCATGGAACGCCGCCTCGACGGCGCCGCGGCGGATTTGCGGGATCGGGCCATCGCGGGGCGCGAGATCGGCACGATCGCGTTCGACTGGGGCTTTTCGGACCTCTCCCACTTCACGCGCCGCTTCAAGCAGCGTTTTGGCTGCCGGCCGCGCGATTGGCGCAACCGATAAGGCTATCCGCTAAGGGGTACTTACAAACGTCCGCTTCCCACGGCAAAGACCGTGATCGGCGTTAGGATTGCAGGATCGCAACACAAACGACGTGCTTCACGTCATCGTTCCCGGCATGAAGCAGCGAACGCTCACACCCATCGGGCCGTATAGCGGCCAGACCATCGTCATGTTAGCCCTGTTCGGCTCATCGATGAGAGCCTCGTCGGGCACGTACACCCACTCGGTTTCCACGTTGGTGGCGCCGGCCATCGCGCGCTCGAAGCCCCAAGGCGTTGTCGGCACGCGGACGCGGTAATGGTTGCCATTAGTCGCCCAATCTACTTCGGACAAATGCATCGCTTCGCTACCATCGCAGCACAGATCGCCCTTTCGGTCATGAAGGTTCTCAAACCACTTCGACAGATCGGCCCGGTTGTGATCGTGCGCGAGCACGGCGTCGGGCATACCAGCCGTACTCTCCTCCACCTGGGTCGCGCCCAGCAATGCTGGTTGATGCGGCCGGGAGATCTGGAAGCCCGTAAGTTTTAACGTTGGAAGATGCAACGCGCACGCATCGGCGTGATTGGTAGTCACGAGTCCGATGGCGGCAACGGCTGTCGCAATCAAGAACTGGCTTTTCATGGGGTTCTCCCTCTTCGATTAGAGATATTCCCACCACGAATTCCACACAGCCCCAGCCACAGAGGCAGCATTTGAACTGTTCACTATAAGTCTCCGGAAATCCCGCATGGGTTCAGGTCCGGTGCTGGCTTCTTCCATCTCGAGCTTACTTCAGAGCGTCGCATCGAGTGTAAGTATGGCTGCCCAAAGGCGACCTTCATCAATGTTGGCGTGATAGTCGTCTTTGAAGCAGACCTGACTAAGTTCATGAGTGCATGCCCTAGGCCTGCTCGCGATAGAATTGCAGCAGCTCTGTGCCTGCCGGCGACAGCCAGTCGGCGGCACCGGTGATGTAACCCTCGATGCGATTGCTTCGCCCGACGAGATAGGTGATGGGCATGCCGATCAACCTGAAGGTCGCCTCAGCCGGATCGCTCGCCGCGACGGCGACGCCATGGGCATCGACGTAGAAGAGGAGATTCTGTGTGTTGAGGCCGCCGAGGAAGCGCGTGATCTTCCCGAGATCCCTTGTGTCGGTGCAGATCGCATGGACGTCGAGGCCATTGACCCTTGATCGCGCGAGGCTTGCCATGACCGGCAGGTCGAGGCGGCAGGCCGCGCACCAGGTCGCCCAGAAATTGATGAGGGTCACGCGCCCCGGCTTCGCCGACAGCACGATGTCCTTGCCGCGCAAATCCTGTAACCGAAGTGGTGGCATCGGCGCGCGAGGCCGCACCACGGTGAACTGGCTGCGTCCGGTCTCGAACACCGGCGGCCACGGGCCATTTTCCGCACGAGCAGGATGCAGGCGTGCCAATCCCAGCGCTGGTGCTGCCAAAAGCATCGCGCGCCGCGTCAGTTCGGCTCGGTTCACACGAGGCGGCGCATCACGCATGGACATAGGCCCAGCCCCGGAGCTGGAGATCGACGACGCGTCCGATGCCAAACGGCACGAGCGTCGCGCCCGATATCAGCGGGATCGTGATCTGCTCCTTCGCCTCCGCGATCGCCTTGGAGGATGCGCACATGCTGTAGCTGAGGTTCGGCAGCGATTGCCGTAAGCCGGCCAGCGGCTCGGCGAGCGCTGTCTTGTCCGCGCGAAACACCTCGATGCCCTTGCCGTTGGCGACGACCTCGATCATGAGCTTGGTGCCCCGCTCGGCAAAATGCTTTGCGAGATTGGCCGAGTAGCTGATCGCATGCCCCATGACATAGGGCTCGTTGCTGTCGATGAGGATCACCACGCCGTCGACGAGGCGATCCTCCTTGGCCGCAGCACGTGAGCCGGCCGCGGTCAAGATCGAGGCGCCCGCGATCAGTCCGCGGCGTGACAAGGGGTTGGAAAGGACCATCGTTGGCGCCGCAAGGTCCGTGTCAGAACTGACGCGCAGCAATCGGCGCCTTGCGGCCGCGTCCCCACAGCACGAAGACGGCGAGCGCCAGCAGGATGAAATTGAGCGGGGTGACCGCGGCTTCGCCGCGTGAGATGTGGAAGACGAGCGCGAACACCTGCAACACGGTGCAGCCGAGCGCGGCCAGCACCGTCAGTCGCGGCAGGATGCGCGTCAGCGCCGGCAGGAGAATGCCGATGCCGCCGGCGAGATCGATCAGCCCGATGACGCGAACGAAGCCCTCCGAATATTCGCCGGCCCAGGGCATCATGGCGGCAAGCTGCGGGATCGGCGTGAGCAGCTTGACCAGCCCGGCTGAGGTGAAGGCGAAGCAGATCAGGGCCTGGGCGATCCAGAGGCCGATGCGAAGGGCGCGGCCCGGCGAGGCGGTTTCGAGAGCGGTGGTCGACATGGTGGTTCTCCGATCAGTGGGTTACCACCATTTGATAGTTTCACCATCTTTGATCATTATGCATTCCGGTATGGGTTGCTTTCCCGGATGTTGATGATCTCATGGATTCTCTGGTCAGCATGAGGGTGTTTTGCCTGGTCGCCGAGCTGAAGAGCTTTGCGACTGCGGCCCAGCGCCTGCGCATCTCGCCCGCTATGGCGAGCAAGCACGTAATGCAGCTCGAGAGGCGGCTGGGCACGCGGCTGCTCAACCGGACCAGTCGGCGCGTGAGTCTGAGCGAGAGCGGCACGCTCTATTTCGAGCAAGCGCGCCAGATGCTCGATTCGCTTGACGAGGTCGAAGCCGCCGTCAGCAAGGCGACCGTCGTCCCGCGCGGCGTGCTGCGGCTGACCGCGCCGGTGTGGATGGCCAATGCGACGTTCGCGGGCGTGCTGGCGGAATACCAGGCCCGCTATCCCGAGGTGCGCCTCGACGTCGATCTCAGCGGGCGGCTGGTCAACCTGGTCGAGGAGGGCTTTGATCTCGCCCTGCGCGCGACGGGCGCGCCCGACGAGGCGCTGATCGCGCGTCCGATCTCCAGTGTCCCGTTCTACATGGTTGCAGCTCCCGCCTTTCTCAAGCGCGCTGGTCGGCCGACCAAGCTGGCCGATCTCTCCGGCCAGGCGCTGCTGCACTACGCGCTATATCCGGGCGAGAGCTTCACCTTTACAGGCGAGCGCGGCACCGAGACCGTCAAGCTGAACCCGGTGCTGCGCAGCGGCAACGAAACGCTGCTTCACATGGCAGCGCTCGAAGGCATGGGCTTCGCCTTCCTGCCGAAATGGCTGGTCACTGACGACATCGCGGCCGGACGTCTCGAGCACGTCATGCCCGACCAGATCATCTTCGTCGGAAAACTGTTCGCGGTCTATCCGAGCCGCAAATATCTCTCTGCGAAAGTGAGGACCTTCATCGATTTCATCGCCGCCGACAAGCGGATGAAATAGCAGCCTACAACGACCTTGCGATCAACAGCTTCATGATCTCGTTGGTGCCGCCATAGATCTTCTGGATGCGGGAATCGACGAAGATGCGCGAGATCGGGTATTCCTGCATGTAGCCGTAGCCGCCGAACAGCTGGAGGCATTCATCGGCGGTCTCGGCCTGCTTTTCCGAGCACCAGTATTTCGCCATCGAGGCGGTGACGGTGTCGAGATCCCCGGCGACCAGGCGCTCGATGCACCAGTCGACGAAGACGCGCGCGATCATCGCCTCGGTCTTGCGCTCGGCGAGCTTGAACGCGGTGTTCTGGAATTCGAGCAGTGGCTTGCCGAAGGCGGTGCGCTCCTTGGTGTAGTCTGTGGTGAGCTTGACGGCGCGCTCCATCGAGGCGACGGCGCCGACCGCCAGCGCCAGCCGCTCCTGCGGCAGTTGCTGCATCAGCTGCACGAAGCCTTGCCCTTCCTCCTTGCCGAGCAGGTTTTCGGGCGGGACCGTGACGTTGTCGAAGAACAATTCCGACGTATCGGAAGCGTGCAGGCCGATCTTGTCGAGGTTGCGCCCGCGGCGGTAGCCGTCAGCGCCCGCGGTCTCGACCACGATCAGCGAGATGCCCTTGGCGCCGATATCGCCGGTGCGCGCGACGACGATGACGAGATCGGCGGCCTGGCCGTTGGTGATGAACGTCTTCTGGCCGTTGATGACGTAGGAGTTGCCCTGCTTCTTCGCCGTGGTCTTGACGCTTTGCAGGTCCGAGCCGGTGCCGGGCTCGGTCATGGCGATGGCGCCGACCATCTCGCCCGACGCCATCTTCGGCAGCCAGCGTGTCTTCTGCTCCTCCGAGCCGTAGTTGAGGATGTAGTGGGCGACGATGGCGCTGTGCACGGAGACGCCGGTCGTCACCTCCGGTACTGTGCTCTCGATATCCTCCAGCACCGCGGCGTCATAGGCGAAGGTCGCGCCGAGGCCGCCATAGGCTTCGGGCACGCTCGGCAGCAGCGCGCCCATCTCGCCAAGCCCGCGCCAGGCGGAGCGGTCGACCATCTTCTGCGCGCGCCACTTTTCCGCGTGCGGCGTCAGATCCTTCGCCAGAAATTTCCGGAACTGGTCGCGGAAGATTTCGAGCTCTTCGGTCATCCAGGAGGAGCGGTAGGACATGAAAACTCCGGTCGGTGGTGCGACTGTCTTGGTACGCCAGTAGAAGTCGGCAATTATTGTGTTTTCAGGCTGCGCCGGGGACGCTACCAAGGCAAGCGGATTCGAGCCTTTCAGGATCTGCGATTTTGAACGCCAAAACGACCGAGCTCAAGATCGACATCGCGCGCGTGGGCGCCGTCTCCGCGCTGCTGACGATGCCGGACAAGCCGCGCGCCTGCTACGTCTTTGCCCACGGCGCGGGCGCCGACATGCGGCACGCTTTCATGGACAAGGTCGCGGCTGGACTGGCCGAGCGCGGCATCGCGACGCTGCGCTACAATTTTCCCTACATGGAGAAGAAGCAAGGCCGACCCGACACGCCAATGATCGCGCACGCTGCCGTGCGGGCAGCGGTCGAGGAGGCGGCACGGCTCTGCGCCGGTCTTCCGCTGTTCGCCGGCGGAAAGTCGTTCGGCGGGCGCATGACCTCGCAGGCGCAGTCCAAGGCGCCGCTGCCCGGCGTGCGCGGGCTCGCTTTCCTCGGCTTTCCCCTGCATGCCGATAACAAGCCCTCGATCGAGCGCGCAGCTCATCTCGCCGGGATCGAGATCCCGATGCTGTTCCTGCAAGGCACGCGCGACCGGCTCGCCGACCTCCGTTACCTCGAACCCGTGATTGCGGAGCTCGGCCCCAAGGCCAGGCTGCATGAGGTCGCCGGGGGCGATCACTCCTTCCTGGTCTTGCGCAAATCCGGTCGCAGCAATGAAGAGGCGATGGAAGAGGTGCTCGATACGCTCGCGGCGTGGATCAACGAGCTGGTCTGAGCCTTTGCGCAATCATCCCGCATAAAGCCCCTTTTCGCGCGCCTTCTGGATCGCGAGCGCGGCGATCAGGTCGAGCGACGGCGTCGAGAGGCCCGCGGCGTGGGCAAAGGCACTCGGCGCCTTCACCAGCACGTCGATCTCCATGGCGCGGCCGAGTTCGTAGTCCTGGAGCAGCGACGGCTTGTGGTTGGGCGCCGGGCCGCTCCGTGTCACCCGCTTGACCTCGGGGATGTAATGCTGCGCGATCTCGTTGGCCTCGTTGAGCAGGCGCGGAATGACGTCCGTGAAGGCGGCGTCGTTGCGCACCCCGCGCGCGGTGAGGCCGGTAAGCAGGCACAGCACCGAGAGCGACATGTTGGTCAGGAGCTTTGACCAGATCGCCTCGCGAATGTCGGAGATGGGCGGCGAGTCGAGCTTTGCCTCGTTCAGGGCCGCGCGGAGCTGCGCGATGCGCTCGCTGTTGCGGTCGTCGCATTCGCCGACCAGGAGCCGGTTGCGGTCCGGCGAGAGGTTTTCGACGATGCCGGGCTCGACCACCTCGTTGGAGGAAAACACGACGCCGCCGACGATGCGCTCCTTGCCGATCGCCTTCTTCAGCCGTACGCCCGGATCGAGGAAGGAGAGATCAGGCGGAGTGGGATGCCGTGGCGGTAGTCCAATATTGTACCACCAGGGGATACCGTTCTGCGCGAACACGATTGCGGTGTTCTCGCCGAGCAGCGGCGCAATGCCGGTGACGAGGCCCGGCAGGCCGGTTGCCTTCAGCGTAGAGATCACGACGTCCTGCGGCCCGAGCTGGGCCGGATCGCCGGAGGCGCGCACCTTGGCACAAACTTCCGCCTCGCCGACGCGCAGCTTCAGGCCATTGGCGCGCACCGCCTCCAGATGTGGTCCGCGCATCACGCAGGAGACCTCATGGCCGGCGCGTGCGAGCCGCACCGCAAGGTGGCTGCCGACGGCACCAGCGCCGAAAATGCAAATCCGCATGATATGACCGCCCCGTCCCGAGGATTGATCTTTGGCTCGCGCCGGCGGCCAGCATGGCACAAGCCGCCATGCGATGGACGCGACCGCCTCCCCGCGGAAAGTGATGGATCAAGGGGCGCGGCCACGGTCATAGTGCGCGGCCTGACAGGAATAATGCCGAGAGGATCGCCGATGCCGGCCAGCCCAGTTTTGTGGACCCTTGACGACCGCGGGGTCGCGACCGTCACGCTCAATCGACCCGAGGTCAACAATGCCTATGACGGTGCGCTGATCTCAGGCGTGCTCGCCGCGATGGATGAGCTGGGCGGGAAACCCGACTTGCGCGTCGTAGTGCTCAAGGGCAACGGTAACCATTTCCAGGCCGGCGCCGACCTCAAATGGATCAACTCGGTGCGCCCGCAGTCGCCGGAGGCCAACGAGGCGGCTTCGCGGGCGACCTTCGAGGCGGTGCAGCGGCTGAACACGCTGCCGATCCCGACGGTGGCTCTCGTGCAGGGCGGCTGCTTCGGCGGCGGCACCGGCGTGATCGCGGCCTGCGACGTGGTGATCGCGGCCGACAATGCGCTGTTCTCGATCACCGAGGTTCGTTGGGGCCTGACCGCCGCAATCATCATCCCGCAGCTCTGCGATGCCATCGGCGTCCGTCAGGTCCGCCGCTACGCGCTGACCGGCGAACGGTTTGGCGCCGATGAGGCGCGCCGCATCGGCCTCGTGCATGATGTTGTGCCGCTCGCCGAGCTGGAGGTCGCCGGCGCGAAGGTCGTCGAACAGTTGCTCGCCAACGGGCCGCAGGCTATGGCCGAGACCAAGCGACTCGCGCTGGAAAGCTCGTTCGGCGGCATGAGCGTCGATGACGCCGCCTATGCGCGCCTCGTTCATCTGCATTCGCTCAAGCGCCAGAGTGCAGAAGCGGCGGAAGGGCTGGCGTCCTTCGCCGAGAAACGCGCAGCGAAGTGGGGCAGTAAGACTTAAATCGCCTGCTTGCCGCTCAGCAGCCGCGGCAGATGCCGCTCATGCTGCGATAGACCGCGTCGTCGTCCTGCCGCATCTGCTTGAGCGATTCGAGTGTGGTGCTCTCGCGTGGCGGCTCGGGTTTGCGCTTCGCCGCGAGTTCCTCCTCCTGTCGCTTGTAGCAGGCCTCGCGGTCGGCCTTGGCCTGGATGAAGCGGCAGTTCTGCTCCAGCGCCGAAGCGGGAGCGGCGGAGATCGCGAGGCAGATCAGCGATATTAGAGTGCGTTTCAAAGACATCGATCCTAAAGCATGATCCGGAAAAGTGCGAAGCGGTTTTCCGGAAAGATCATGCGCAAACAACAACCTAAAGCGCGATGATGATTCATCCTGATCTCATCGCGCTTTAGGAAGACGCCTGTTCTGTCAGTTCCGCCGTACGGGATCAATCGTCTTGTGGCGCCACAGGGCTTTACATCGTCGATCCCTTTGTCGAGATAGCAAGAAGGGCCCGCCTTGGGCCTCAAACGATTGGGTTATCGTCTTGCAGCAAAGATCCATTCAGGAACCTGCGCGTCAGGTGCCGCTCTACGGTGAATATGAAGTCGTCGTGCTCGGCGGCGGGCCGGCCGGCATCATCGCGGCGGCATCGGCGGCACGGGCGGGGCGGCGAACGCTGCTGATCGAGCGCTATGGTTTCTTGGGCGGCATGGGCACGGCCGCCGGCGTCACCAATTTCTGCGGCCTGCATGGCAATGTCCATGGCAGGCACCACCGGCTGGTGCAGGGCATGGCCTCCGAGCTGCTTGCGCGGATCGCCCGGCTCGACGGCCTCAACGAGCCGCATCTGATCCTCGGAAAGGTTTTTGCGCAGGCCTATGACACCGCGGCCTACAAGATCGCGGCGGATGATCTGCTCGCGAGCCACAAGGTCGATATCCGCTTCCACGCGCTCGGCGCCGGCGTCGTGATGGGTGACGCGCGTCGGATCGATACGCTGATGGTCGAGACCAAGGCGGGACGGCAGGCGGTGCGGGCCGAGATCTTCATCGATTGCTCCGGCGACGGCGATCTCGCGGTCTGGGCCGGTGCGCCCTACGAGGTCGGCGATGAGCACGGCCATCCGCTCTATCCGTCCATGATGTTCCGCCTCAACGGCATCGATCCCGAGAAGGCGGGAGAAGCCTGGCGCACCATCCCGCAATTGATGGAAAAGGCGCTCGCCGCCGGCACGCACAGCTTTCCGCGCAAAAGCGCGATCGTGCGGCCGCTGCGCCACGGCATCGAATGGCGGGTGAATTTCACGCAAATTGCGCGTGAGGACGGCCATGCCGTCAACGGCATCGAGCCTGATGACCTCACCCGCGGCGAGATCGAGGGTCGTCGCCAGGCGCTCGCCGCCTTCGAATTCCTGCGCACCGTGCCGGGCTTTGAAAAATCCTACATCGTCGACCTGCCGCCGCAGCTCGGCATCCGCGAGACCCGCCGTATTATTGGCGGCTATCAGCTCAGCGGCGAGGACGTGCTCGCTTGTGCCTCGTTCGAGGATTCCATCGGCGTCAATGGCTGGCCGATCGAGGCACATGTGCCCGGTGACGTCGTCTTCACCTTCCCGCCGATTCCGGAATCGCGCGGCTACAACGAATTGCCGTATCGCATGCTGGTGCCGGAGGGCGTAGACAATCTCCTGGTCGCCGGCCGCTGCGCCTCCATGACCCATGAGGGCCAGTCGGCGGCGCGCGTCTCCGGGGCCTGCTTCGTGATGGGGGAGGCGGCGGGTTCCGCTGCTGCGCTGGCGCTGTCGGGCAACCAGATCCCGCGCGACATCCCGGTTGCAAAATTGCAGGAAACATTGAAACAACAGGGCGCCTTCATCGGGCGGGACCAGACCGTGCCAGAGGGCCTGTAAAGAAACGACGGAGGAAGCCGGATGGGTTGGGTTGCGCGGTTCGCTGTAGCTGGTTTGTTGGCGCTGACGACGATTGCAGCAGCGCAGGCCGAGGAGCCGCTGAAGGCCAGGATTGGTGTGCTCAGGCTGTCGTCCTCGGCGCCGGTCTTCATCGCGCAGGACAAGGGTTATTTCCGCGACGCCGGCCTCGATATCGAGCTGAAGTTCTTCGATGCGGCACAGCCGATCGCGGTCGCCACCACCTCGGGCGACGTCGATTTCGGCATCACCGCCTTCACCGCCGGTCTCTACAATCTCGCCGGCAAGGGTACGCTGAAGGTGATCGGCGGCATGAGCCGCGAGAAGGCCGGCTATCCCCTGATCGGCTATTTTGCCAGCAACAACGCTTACGCGGCGGGGCTGAAGACGCCGAAGGACCTTGCCGGCAAGCGCGTGGCGATGACGCAGGTCGGATCATCCTTTCACTATTCGCTCGGCCTGCTCGCGGACAAATATGGCTTCAAGCTATCAGACGTGAAGATCGTGCCGCTGCAGTCGCTGTCGAATGCGGCGGCTGCGCTGAAGGGCGAGACCGTCGACGCCGCGCTGCTTCCCATCTCCACCGCGCGAAAGCTGATGGACGAAGGCGGCGCGAAATTCCTGGGCTGGGTCGGCGACGAGACGCCCTGGCAGCTCGGCGCCGTCTTCGCCTCGCCCAAGACGCTCGCCAACAAGGTGCTGGTGACGAAGCTGCTCGGTGCGTTGGCAAAAGCCGATCGCGAATATCACGACGTCATTTTGACCGCGATGAAGGACGGCACCGTGCCGATTAACGAGCAGACAAAACCGCTGCTCGAGATCATCGCAAAGTACACCAACCTGCCGGTCGAGCAGGTGGTCGGCAATTGCGCTTATATCGATCCGGACGGCAAGCTGGACGTGAAGAACGTCGACAACCAGATCAAATGGCTGCAAGCGCAGGGTTTTGCCGACAAGGGCTTTGACGCGGACGCGATCATCGCGAAGGAATATGTGAAGGCGGATTGATTGTTTTGTTCGTCATTCCGGGGCGCCCGGAGGGCGAGCCCGGAATCTCGAGATTCCGGGTCTGGTCCTTCGGACCATCCCGGAACGACGGACGGGAGATGGACGAGACGGCATGGACCTGATCGCCAACCACATCACTCATCGCTTCGGCGAGCTCGCTGTGCTCGATGACGTCTCCTTTACCGTCAGCGCGGGCGAGGTGGTGGCGATTGTCGGGCCGTCGGGCTGCGGCAAGAGCACGCTCTTGTCGATCCTCGGCGGGCTGCTGCTGCCGTCATCGGGCGCTGCGGAACTGCGCGGCGCGCCGCCTGCGGACAGCCGCAATCCGCTGACCTTCGTGTTCCAGGATTTTGCGCTGCTGCCCTGGGCCACGGTGGAGGAGAACGTCGAATTCGCACTGCTGCACACCCAGCTCTCGCCCGCGCAGCGCCGCGCGCAGGTTGGCGATGCCCTGCGCCGTACCGGCCTCACTGATTTTCGCACGGCCTATCCAAAGCAGCTCTCCGGCGGCATGCGCCAGCGCGTCGGCATTTCGCGCGCGCTTGCGGTGAGACCCGCAATTCTCTTGATGGACGAGCCACTCTCGGCGCTGGATTCGCAGACCCGCGAGCTCCTGATGGAAGACTTCGTCGGCCTGCTCGCCGATGGCGGCATGGGCGCGGTCTATGTCACCCACAATCTCGAAGAGGCCGCTCGCCTTGCCGACCGCATCGTGGTGCTGTCGCGGCGGCCGGGCCGCATTCGCGAGGTCGTCACGATACCGATGACGCGCGCCGAACGCGGCGAGCCTGCTGCGCGTGAAAAGCTGCTCACGCTCCAGAACCAGATCTGGTCGCTGATCCGCAACGAGGCGATCGATGCCGAGCGCGAGGTCCAGCATGCTTGATCGCGCAACCCGGGCCGAGACGCCAGCAAAGGACGCGGCGACGCGGCCGGTCCGCTTCCGCGGCGCGGGCTTCGTGCCGGCGAGCAGCCGCTTTGGCGGGTGGGTCGCGCTCGCGCTCGTCATCGCGGTGTGGCAGATCGCCGGCAGCGCGCGCCTCGTCAATCCGCTGTTCCTGCCGGCGCCATCGGCGATCGCGCGTGCGATCTACGAACTCGCGATCTCCGGCGCGCTCTGGGAGCATCTCTCGGCCTCGCTGCTGCGCATCGGCATCGGTTGGCTGGTCGGCACCGCGGCGGGCGTCGCCGTCGGCTTTGCCATTGGTCTGTCGCGGCTGGCGCGCAGCGTCGGCATCACCTTCATCTCGGCGCTGTTCCCGATCCCGAAGATCGCGCTGTTGCCGCTGCTCATCCTCTGGCTCGGCATCGGCGAAGAACCAAAGATCGCGACCATTGCACTCGGGGTGTTCTTCTCGACCGCGATCTCGGTCTACAGCGGTGTCGATGCGGTGCCGCGCAACCTCATCCGCATGGCGCAGAGCTTCAACGTCCCGTTCGCGACCATCGTGCGCAAGGTGATCTGGCCGGGCGCGCTACCCTCGATCCTCGCCGGCTTCCGCATCACCGCGTCGGTGGCGCTCCTGCTCGTCGTCAGCGCCGAGATGATCGGCGCCCAGTTCGGCATCGGCGCCTTCGTGCTCCAGGCCGGCAATCTCATGCAGACGGATCAGCTGCTTGCGGGCGTAGTGATCCTGTCGGTATTCGGGCTTGCGGTCGGGAAGGTGATCAACTGGCTGGAAACGCGGCTGTTGCACTGGCGCTAGCCAGGTTCGTCATTGCGAGGAGCGAAGCGACGAAGCAATCCAGACTGTCTCCGCGGAAAGATTCTGGATTGCTTCGCTGCGCTCGCAATGACGATGTGGATGGAGATGCGCGCCACAACTTCCACCGTCGTCCCGGCGAAGGCCGGGACCCATTACCCCAGGGAGAAGTTTGGCGAAGATTCGTCGTTCGGGATGAGCACCGCGCGCCAAGGATAAATCACGCGGTATGGGTCCCGGCCTTCGCCGGGACGACACGGAACGTTTGGCGAGCAGCTCGTGGTCACACGTTCCCGCGATCCTCGCGGAAGAGGTCGAGCTTCTGCTGCACCGGGCGATCGGAGAAGCTGAACAACACGGCGTCGGTCTCAGCCTCGTGCGTTACCCAGTGCCAGCTCGGCGCCACGAACAGGTCGCGCGGGCCCCATTCGAAGGTCGCATCGCCGATGCGGGTGCGACCCTTGCCTTCGATGGCGCAGAACACGGTGGCATCGGTGGAGCGATAGCGCGCGGTTTTGAAACCCCTTGGCAGGAGCTGGATGAACGTGCCGATGGTCGGCATCGCGTAGTCGCCGGTCTCGGGGTTGCTGAACTTCAGCTTCAAGCCGTGGCAGGCGTCCCATTCCTCGCGCGCTTTGGCTTTTTCCAGGGCCTCGCGGGTGTAGGCATAGGGGTAGCTGAAGATCGGCGAGGTCTTCGACGATCGCTTCACGTCGACCGGCAGCAGATTGTGGCCGTAGCGCGCAAAGCTGTCGCCAGCGGGTTTGGTGATCCTCTGCTGATCCTCCTTGGCGCCTTCCGCGAATGAGCAGTCGAAGAATTGTACGAGGGGGATGTCGAGACCGTCGAGCCAGAACATCGGCTCATCCGTCTCGTTGGAATGATCGTGCCAGGTCATCGATGGCGTGATGATGAAGTCGCCGGGCTCCATCGCGGTGCGCTCGCCGTCAACGGCGGTGTGCGCGCCCTTGCCCTCGAGCACAAAGCGCAAGGCCGACTGGCTGTGACGATGCGCAGGCGCGACGTCGCCGGGCACCACCATCTGCACGCCGGCATAGAGCGAGGTCGTGATCTTCGACTGCCCGCGGAGGCCGGGATTTTCCAGGATCAGCACCCGCCGCTCGGCTTCCTTGGCGGTGATCAGCCTGCCCGCTTCGGTCATGTAGTCGCGGATGATGTCGAACTTCCACAAATGCGGCCGGCAGGCGCTTTTCGGCTCCGGCGTGATCAAATCGCTCATCACGGTCCAGAGCGCGGTGAGGTTTTCGCCGTCGATTTTCCTGTAGAACGCTTCGCGTTCCGGCGTCTTCGCTACGGCTTCCATGGCGAGCCTCCCGTTCGTTTTGTAGATTGACAGTATACTGCCAATCTAGGTAGCGTCAACTTGACACGCCGTCATTCCGGGGCTCGCGAAGCGAGAACCGTGGTGCGCAATTGCGCACCTGAGAATCTCGAGATTCCGGGTTCGATGCTGGCGCATCGCCCCGGAATGACGGGAAAGATAATGAGGGAGGATTCCGATGAAGCTGCACGGCTATTTCCGCTCAAGCGCGGCCTACCGGGTGCGGATCGCTCTGAACCTGAAGGGCCTGACCGCCGCTCACCTGCCGCATCATTTGCGCAAGGGCGAGCAATGTGCGCCGGCCTATCTCGCCATCAACCCGCAAGGGCTGGTGCCGGCGCTGGAGGACGATGCGGGCACAATCCTCACCCAGTCGCTCGCCATCATCGAATGGCTGGATGAGAACCACCCCAACCCGCCGCTGCTGCCCAAGGATAGCTTGCGCCGCGCCAAGGTGCGCGCGTTTGCGCTGGCGATCGCCTGCGACACCCATCCGGTGCAGAACCTGAAAGTGCTGGCGCGCCTGCGCGAGCTTGGGCTGGCGGAAGAGAAGGTTCAGGAATGGGCCGCCTGGGTCAATCGCGAGGGGCTTTCGGCCTGCGAGACGCTGGTGAAAGACGAAGTGGGGCCGTTCTGCTTCGGCGACGCGCCGACGCTCGCCGATCTCTGCCTGGTGCCGCAGCTCGGCAATGCCCGCCGCTTCGGCGTCGACGTCTCGGCCTATCCGCGCCTGCTCCAGGCGGAGGCCGCGGCTAAGGCGCTGCCGGCCTTCGCGAATGCTGCCCCAGAGAAGCAGCCCGATGCCGAGTAAGCCTGCTCCTCCGATCACGATGGACGCGGTCTATGCCGCGCCGGGCTATCTGTTCCGGCGCATGCAGCAGATCGCGGTCTCGATCTTCATGGAGGAGTGCAAGGCGTTCGACCTGACGCCGGTGCAATATGCGGCGCTGGTTGCGATCCACACCCATCCCGGCATCGATGCGACGCGGCTGTCGGCGGTGATCGCCTTCGACCGTTCGACCCTCGGCAGCGTCATCGAGCGGCTCCAGGCCAAGGACTATATCGAGCGCAAGCCGGCGACCGAGGACAAGCGGATCAAGCTGCTCTATCTGACCAGGCAAGGTGCTGGGATCCTCAAGGACATCATCCCCGCAGTCGAGCGCGCGCAGGCGCGCATGCTGGAGCCGCTCAAGCCCGCCGACCGCAAGACGCTGATGACGCTGCTCGTGCAGCTCGTCGATCTCAACAACGAAGCCTCCCGCGTCCCCCTGCGCGCCGAAGACGCGCTGGAGCATCTGGGGAAGGCGGGGTGAGGGTGGCGATGTGAGTGAGGCTGCACGCGCGCCTCACCCACCGCCGTCTTCCTGGCGTGCGCTCCCACCGTTCTTTTCCGCCTCGTAGCGCGCCATGAAGGCCGGCGACATATGGCGCAGGCGCGCATCGTCGATCCGCCCGGAGCGGGTGATGTAGCTGTAGGCAAAATCCATCAGGTCGAGCTTCATGTGCTCGGCAAAGTGCTCGTACCAGCCGGCCGAGGTGCGCGCGGCGCTGACGAGCTTTTGCACGATCGGCTTGCGCTCGGCCTGGTAGCGGTGGAGCGCGGTGGCAAGATGCGCGTCGGATTCCAGCGCCTTCACCAGCGAAATCGCGTCCTCGATCGCGAGTCGCGTGCCCGAGCCGATCGAGAAATGTGCCGAGTGCAGGGCATCCCCGATCAGCACCATGTTCTTGAACGACCAGTGCTCGTTCCAGACCCAGGGGAAATTGCGCCAGACCGATTTGTTCGAGACCAGGCAGTGGCCGCCGAGCGTGTCCACAAAGACCTCCTCGCACACGCCCTTGGACTGCTCGACGTCCTTGTAGGCAAAGCCATAGGCCTGCCAGGTGGCATGGTCGCACTCGACCAGGAAGGTGCTCATGGTCGGCGAGTAGCGGTAGTGATGGGCGTTGAAGGCGCCGCGGTCGGTCTTCACGAAGGTCTGGGACAGCGTGTCGAAGCGTTTCGAGGTGCCGTACCAGACGAATTTGTTGGAGCAGTAGGACAGCGAGGTTCCGAAATCGCCCTCGAACGCGCGGCGCACCAGCGAGTTGAGCCCGTCGGCGGCGACGATCAGATCATGGCCGTTGAGCTGATCGATCGAATGGATCTGCGTGTCGAAGCGCGGCGTGACGCCGGCATCGATCGCGCGCTGCTGGAGGAATTTCAGGAGATCGAGCCGCCCGATCGAGGAGAAGCCGACGCCGTCGATGGCAACGCTGTCCCCGTTCAGGTTCAGCGTGATGTTTTCCCAGCTCTCCATGTGCGGCGTGATCGCGTCGACGGTCTCGGGATCGTCGGCGCGGAGGAACTCCAGCGCCTCATCCGAGAACACCACGCCAAAGCCCCAGGTCGCGTCGGCCGGGTTCTGCTCGAACAGGTCGACCTGGTCGTCGGGGTGACGCTTTTTCCAGAGATAGGCGAAGTAAAGCCCGCCAGGCCCTCCGCCAATCACGGCGATCCGCAACGTCGTCCTCCCTGATTGACAGTGTGCTTGTTATCTCGAGCTGAACTGGTCTGGCCCGGCCCGCGGCGCCAGAGCCATGATCGTCGGGTCCTCAGACGCAGCGCTTCACCCAGGCGCCGTTCACCAGCACCGTGGAGCACCTCACCGCCGGAACCGGCTCCCTGACCACCACCGCGGCATTAGGCCCGGCGCATCCGGCGCGATAGACGCCGCGCGCGCACACCACGGCATTGGCGTCGGGCGCTTCGACGACCATCGTCGCCGCGAAGGCGAGGATCGCGGACGCAATAAGCAGGAATGAACGCATGGTCTCCTCCCGGTCTTATCGTGATCAAAATCGAAGAGTCAGCAACCTCTCTGTGGCGGTATCGTCTGCGCACGCCGCTAGACATCGCCGCGCGGAACTGGCCATGCGCGGCGTTGTACGATCCTAGCGCGATCCTAGCGCGCGGCGAAGGGGGCCAGGACCTCCTTGCAGGCGGGCGACAGCGAGGCCGCGTTGGTTGCGAGGCACTGCGCGATGCGGCCGCCGCCCGGTGCCACGCCGGCGCATAATGTCCGGACATCGCCGCCGCATGCCGAACGCACGATGAGCAGTTCTTCGCGTGGCCGCAAGGGCCGCAGCACGATCACCGTCGGCGCTGCTGCAGGTGCAGCCGCCGTTGGGGCCGCGCCCGCAGTCGCTGCGGCGGCGGGAGCGCCGCCACCGCCGGTCGCGGCGCTCACCGCCTTCGCGCAGGCGGGCGAGACTTTCGCCTTGTTCTTTTCCAGGCATTCCAGCGCGGGCGCGCCGCCGGGCGGCACGCCGGCGCAGACTTTTGGATAGTCGGAGCGGCAGGCGCTCTTGATTACGGACACCTGTGCGCTGCCCGGCTGCTTCGCCGCGGCGGCTTTGGGTGTCTCGGCCTTGGGTGCTTCGGTCGTGGCGGCCGGCTTGCCGGGTTCGGCGGCAGGCGCCGATTCTGCTTTCGGTGCGGCCGGGGCGGCTTCTGTCTTTGGCGCAGCCGCCGGTTCGATCGCGCGCACCGCGCTCTGGCAGGCCGACGACAGGCTCGACATGTTCTTGTTCAGGCATTGCAGCGCCTCGGCGCCGCCCGGCGTCACGCTCGTGCAATGCGCCTGATAGTCGGCGCGGCACGCGGACCGGATCGCACTCTTCTGAGCGTCGGTCGGAGCCTGCGCGAAGATCGGTGCTGCAGTTGCGAAGAGAGCCGCCGCCAGCAACGCGTTGCGCGTTGCGACAATTCTCGAGCTGTCGAACATTTGCGTCAATTCCTGCCCTTGGAAGCTCATGCCTTGAAAATCGGAGCTTCGAAAAAGTCATATGATCGCAATCGGCGCGAGGGTCATCTCGCGCGCGGCATCATTGGCCGCTTTGGCCTCTACCGCAAGTAGATTATGCCCGCCGAATGTGGCGGGACAACATCGTCAGAGCTTGACCATGCGCTTGCCGCGGTTCTCGCCCGCAAGCAACCCGATCAGCGCCCGCGGCGTGTTCTCGAGGCCGCCAATGATGTCCTCCTGCACCTTCAACCGTCCCGACTTGACCCAGGCTTGCAGGTCGGTGAGCGCACGCTGGCTCTGGTTCATGTAGTCCATCACGATGAAGCCCTGCATCACGAGCCGCTTCACCACGATCAAGCCGGGCACGCCGCGCGGGCCATGCGCGGACGGCGCGCCGTCATATTGCGAGATCGCACCGCAGCAGGCGATACGGCCGTAATTGTTCATCTGTGGCAGGCAGGCTTCCAGAATGTCGCCGCCGACATTGTCGAAATAGACGTCGATGCCATCAGGTGCAGCCGCGCGCAGCGCCTTGAATACCGCGCCGTCCTTGTAATCGACCGCGGCATCGAAGCCGAGTTCCGAGGTGAGCCAGTTGCATTTGTCCGCGCCGCCGGCGATGCCGATCACGCGACATCCCTTGATCTTGGCGATCTGTCCGACGATCGATCCGACCGAGCCGGCAGCCGCCGAGACAACGACCGTCTCGCCCTCCTTGGGCTTGCCGATCTCCAGCAGGCCGAAATAGGCGGTGAGGCCGGCGATGCCGAATACGCTGAGCAGATGCGTCAGTGGCTCGAGCTTCGGCATCTTTGTAAGATGCTTTGCGGGCACCGCGGCGTAATCCTGCCAGCCGGTATCGCCGAACACGATATCGCCGGCAGCGATCCCCGCTGCCTTGGAGCTGACGACCTCGGCGATGGCGCCGCCGGCCATCACGCTGTTGGCCTCGACCGCCGAGCGATAGGTTGCGCCATGCATCCAGGCTCGGTTGGCAGCATCGAGCGAGATGTAGCGCACGCGCAACAGCGCCTCGCCGTCGTTCGGCTCCGGCACGGTGCCTTCGACCATCTTGAAATGCTCCGGTCCAAGCTTGCCGCTCGGCTTCTCCACCAGGAGAATCTGGCGATTGACGGTCCCGCTCATGGGTCATCCCCTCTCTAATTGTTTGACTTTTATTGATGCAGATGTCGCGCAGAAAACATGCAAGCCGCATCCGTTGTGCGCTGCGTGAAAGCTAGATCGCTCCACCCATTTTCACAACGGGAACATCCGGCCAACGCGGGCGCCCGCCAAGCGTGTTGCGTCGCTGTCAAAATCTGCGACACTATGAAACGCCGGTGTACGTGGGGGTAAGAAATGTCGAACAGGTTCACGCAATACATTCTGGCCGCGATGGTGCTGGGCATCATTGTGGGGTCGGCGATCTACAATTTCATGCCCGACACCCGTGCCGAATGGGCGGCCTCGATCAACCTGATCGCCATGATGTTCCTGCGCCTGATCAAGATGATCATCGCGCCGCTGGTGTTCGCAACCCTGGTCGGCGGAATCGCGCATATGGGCTCGGGCGCAAGGCTCGGGCGGATCTTCGCCAAGACCATGGGCTGGTTCGTCAGCGCCTCCTTCGTGTCGCTGATGCTCGGCCTCGTGATGGTCAATCTGCTCCAGCCCGGCGCGAATTTCCCCGGCACGCTGCCGGAGAAGGGGCAGTCGACGGGATTGCCCGTTTCGGCCTTCTCGATCGAGAAGTTCCTGACCCATCTGATCCCGACCTCGATCGCGGATGCGATGGCGCAGAACGAGATCTTGCAGATCGTGATCTTCGCCGTGTTCTTCTCGGTCGCGATGGGCGCCATGCCTGAGCGCTCGAAGCCAATCCTGCAACTGATCGACGACGTCGCCCACATCATGCTGAAGGTGACGAGCTATGTGATGCTGTTCGCGCCGCTCGCGGTCTGGGCCGCCATCACCGCAACCGTCGCCAAGAACGGCCTCCTGGTGCTGTGGAAGCTCGTCGTGTTCATGGGCGGCTTCTACCTGTCGCTCATGATCCTCTGGGCCATCCTGGTCATCGTCGGCTTCATCGCGATCGGGCCGCGCTACAGCCATCTGTTGCGGCTGATCCGCGAGCCGCTGATGATCGCGTTCTCGACCGCGAGTTCGGAGGCCGCCTATCCGAAGACGCTGGAGGGGTTGACCAAGTTCGGCGCCTCCTCGCGGATCTCCAGCTTCGTGCTGCCGCTCGGCTATTCCTTCAATCTCGACGGCACGATGATGTACTGCACCTTCGCGAGCATCTTCATCGCGCAGACCTATCACATCGAGATGCCGCTCGCGACGCAGCTTGCGATGCTCGCCACGCTGATGATCACCTCCAAGGGCGTTGCCGGCGTGCCGCGTGCCTCGCTCGTGGTGATCGCCTCGACGCTCTCCCAGTTCGGCATCCCCGAGGCGGGCCTGCTGATGATCATGGGCATCGACACTTTCCTCGACATGGGGCGGAGCGCCACCAACGTGATCGGCAACTCGCTCGCCACCGCCGTGGTCGCGAAGTGGGAAGGCGAACTCGGGCCCGAGCATGCGCTCGGACCGGGTGAGGCTCCCACGCCGGACATGGTGCCGGGCGAAGTGCCCGCGATGGCCGGCCACTGACGGGAGCGCGTCATGCGCCTGATATCGGCGATATCGGCAGGCCTGTTGCTGGCATGCGTGCTGGCAACGGGAGCCTCGGGGCAGACCGGCGGCAGCGAAGGGTTGAGCCCGACGCTGTCAGCGATCAAGAGCGCCCATGTGGTGCGGCTCGGCTATCGCGAAAGCTCGCTGCCGTTCTCCTTCCTCGATCAGGCGGGCCGGCCGATCGGCTACAGCCTCGAGCTCTGCGAGGCCATCGTGGAGGAGATTGGCATCGAGGTTGACGATCCAAACCTGCGGATCGATTACGTCAAGGTCACCTCGGACGACCGCATCGACGCGGTCCTCCAGAACAAGATCGACCTAGAATGCGGCTCGACCACGGCCAATGCCGAGCGCGCCAAGCGCGTCGCGTTCTCACCTCTGATGTTCGTGGCCGGCACCAAGCTGATGGTGCCGAAGGCGTCCACCGTGTCCGGGGTCACCGACCTCAAGGGCAAGACGGTGGTGGTGACCAAGGGCACCACCAACGAGCAGGCGATGCATGCGGTCGACAAGAAGTTTTCGCTCGGCCTCAACATCATCACCTCGCCCGATCACGAGCAGTCGTTCCAGATGCTGGCCGACGGCAAGGCTGACGCGTTCGCGACCGACGACATCCTGCTCTACGGCCTGATCGTGCGCCACAAGGCGCAGGACAAGTTCCGCGTCACCGGCGATTACCTGTCCTACGACCCCTACGGCATCATGTTCCGCAAGAACGAGCCGCAACTATCGGCCGTCGTCGAGCGCACCTTCCGCAAGCTCGGCTCCAACCACGATCTCGTCCCGCTCTACAACAAGTGGTTCGTGGCGCGGCTGCCGACCGGCGAACGGCTCAACGTGCCGATCTCGCTGCAGCTCGAGGAAGCCTTCAAGGCAATGGACGATTCGCCGGGCGCGAATAATTAGCGCCTACGATTGAGCAGCACTCGAGCCTCACGCTCGCTGCTGTCCCTTCTCCCCATGTGGGAGAAGGTGGCGCGAAGCGCCGGATGAGGGGTTGCATCCACATACTCAACTTCGCGAGGTCACTCGCGGAGAGAGACCCCTCACCCGTCTCGCCGCTTGCGCGGCGAGCCACCCTCTCCCACAAGGGGAGAGGGTGCAGCGGTCGCGTGGCGGACCAAGAACCTGGCGCACCGGCTGCCGCCAAGGGCTCGTGACCCGCAAAAGAAGCCCTTACCGCCGAACCCCGACGCGATTGACGCCCCCATTCCAATTGCCTGGACCGGCCGTGCCAGCGCGGACCGCGGCACGTGCCACCGGCCGGGGCCTGAGCACGACGCCTGCTCTTGCGACGCAACTGGGCGGATAATCAATGTACTGGCAGTACACGACCGCTTTGGCTGGTGCTGGATTGAGAGTGACGCCTGCAAATCCTAACAGGACGCTGGCAGCGATCCCCGTAACTGTGACGGACTTGATCGAAAGATGCTTCCTCCGATGCATGGTGATCCTCCTCCTCGCGCGTGCGAAACTACGGCAGCCCATGTGCGGCCGAACCTAACGTGAGGACCAGGGATCAGCCGACCTTGACGTAGATCAACGGTGCGCCGGCCTGCAGCCGCCGCTTCGGTTCAACGGCAGGCCAGCGTTCGCCTAATGGCCCGCTATCCGAACACCCGGTCCAGCGCCGCGTCATACGTTGCCTGAACGAGTTCCGGATACAGCTTCCCCAGCGCCTCCATCATCACGCCGGAGTTGATCTCGAGCACTTTCCACACGCCATCGACACGGACGAGGTCGATGGATGCGAAGGTGATGCCGATGGCGCGGGCGGCATCGATCGCGAGTTTTGCGCAGGCCGCGCGCGTCTCGCCGCCCTCAATGAGAACGGGCTTCGCGCCGGCATCGAGATTGTGGCGCCAGGTGAGGACGCGCCGCTCGCCCTTTGGAACGACGGCGTCGAGCGCGTGCGCGTCGAGATCATCCAGCTTCACCTTGGGCACCGCGCGCGCCAGTTCGCGCAGCGTCTGCACGCCGTCGCCGGTGACCGACGGCCGCTCCTTGCCATAGACCGCCATCGGCGTCTCATCGAGGAGAATGACCCGGACCTCGTCCTCGATATCGACATAGGGCGCGATCACGAGGCCCAGGCTCATCGCAAAGACCTCGCTCACGGCGCGTTCGAGCTCGGCGCTGCCTGTCACCTTGACGACTGACCGGCCGGCCGTACCCTCGTTTGGCTTCACCACGAGCCCTTGCGGATTCTGGATCAAGAGCCGGAGCATTGCCTCCCACCACCGCGGTCCGGCGACGTGCTCGCCCAACTTCGGATTGAGGAAGAGGTGATGGGCGATAGAGGGCACGCCCGCCAGCGCGAGCACCTCTGATGTGGCCGATTTGTCGTTCGCGAGGCGATGCGCAATCGCGCTGTTGAGACCGATGTCGTAGCCGAAGGCGAAGCGGCGGGTCTCGCCCCGGTCCATCGCGATCAGCCAGCCGTCTGCGCGCACGTCGATGGCGACGCCATGCCGCGCGCAATAGCTCCGTATCGCCTGGACGAATATCCGTTCATTGTTTGGCATCATGCTTGTCCCGCCAAAAGATCGCTTCATGCCGGAATCGGCGGTCTGCCATGGCCAAAAGCAGAGCTATTCTTAATGAATTTCTCGCGAGCGAAATGGAAATTAAGTGCTGCCAGCTGCGCCGTTTAGGCAAAGAAATTGCTGCAATGCGGCCCGAAAAGAGAAAATCGTTAATTATCCTTACAAATCAACGGGAAATGCCGGTTTGATCGGCATCAATTGCTGCACGAACGAGGTTGATTATTGACCTCAATGGCGTACATCAACGACGCGAAATCATCCGCCATGACAGTGGTGTTCGCCCCCAACGTCGAAGGGGCCGGGCAACCCTTTTGTTCAAAACCGCATAGATTCGGAATATCGAAACACATGAGCGCGTTTTATCGAGAGAAGGTCCTTTCCGTCCAGCACTGGACCGATACCCTGTTCAGCTTCCGCGCGACCCGCGACACCGGCTTCCGGTTCCAGAATGGCCAGTTCGCGATGATCGGCCTCGAAGTGGACGGCCGTCCGTTGCTGCGCGCCTACAGCATGGCGAGCGCCAATCACGAGGAAGAGCTCGAGTTCTTCTCGATCAAGGTCCAGGACGGCCCGCTCACCTCGCGCCTCCAGAAGATCAAGGAAGGCGACACCATCCTGGTCGGCCGCAAGGCGACCGGCACGCTCGTGGCCGACAACCTCATTCCCGGCAAGCGGCTTCTCCTGCTGTCGACCGGCACCGGCCTCGCGCCGTTCGCGAGCCTGATCAAGGACCCCGACGTCTATGACCGGTTCGAGACCATCGTGCTGGTTCACGGCTGTCGCCAGGTCTCCGAGCTCGCCTATGGCGAGCAGCTCGTCGCGACCTTGCGCGATGACGAACTGTTCGGGCCGATGCTGTCCGAGAAGCTGGTCTATTATCCGACCGTGACCCGCGAGCCGTTCAAGAACCGCGGCCGCATCACCGACCTCATCAACTCCGCGCAGCTCTTCAACGACATCGGCCAGGCTCCGCTCGACATCGCAACCGACCGCATCATGATGTGCGGCAGCCCGGCGATGCTCGAAGAACTCCGCGGCATGTTCGAAGGCCGCGGCTTCACTGAGGGCTCCGGCAGCGAGCCCGGCCATTTCGTGATCGAAAAGGCCTTCGTGGAGCGCTGATCTCCGCGCGGAGAGTGGCGCCCCCACTCTCGCCAAACTTTCCCATCGTCATCCCGGGGGCGCGAAAGGCGCGAGCCCGGGACTCCGCGCGAGCGCTTGCGCTCGTCGCGAGAGCCCCGGCTGGAGTTGTGGCGCGAGACGGTGGCTACAAGTCTTCGCGTATCGTTGAGCCGATCCGGGCACCGTCCGTGCCTCATTCCAATCCAGTCTATTGCACTGCAGCAGCCCGCCCGTCCGGCGGATTGATTTGCGCTGGCCGAATTCGGTAGCCTGAAACCGGAAGCCGCGTCATATCCGTATGAAGGCGCAGCCGTATAGTAGCCCGTCAGCCCGACGAGAGGATGTGATCGTGTCCAACGTCAATAAAGCGCACAACCAGCCCAGGGGACCTCTCGAACAGGGCGTCATGGAGACCCTGCTGCTCCCGTTCTCGCCGCGTTTCATCGTGCTGACGATCTGCGCGGTCGTTACCGCCCTCCTGATCGGCTTCGGCATCGCCGACCGCAAGATTTTCGACATCCTGATCATTCCCATCGTGATCTTCGGCGGGCTCACGCTGCTCGGCGTCCGCGATCTCCTGCAAAAGGGCCACGCGGTCCTGCGCAACTACCCGATCTCGGCGCATATGCGCTTCCTGCTCGAGGAAATCCGCCCGGAGATGCGGCAGTATTTCTTCGAGAGCGAGAAGGACGGGATGCCGTTCTCGCGCGACACCCGCGCGGTGGTCTACCAGCGCGCCAAGATGCAGCTCGACAAGCGGCCCTTCGGCACACAGGAGGACGTCTATCGCGAGGGCTATGAATGGATGCATCACTCGGTCTCGCCGAAGACGCGGTCCGATGAGAAATTCCGTATCACCATCGGCGGGCCGGACTGCACGAAGCCCTATTCCGCATCGGTGTTCAACGTCTCGGCCATGAGCTTTGGCGCGCTCAGCCCCAACGCCGTGCGCGCGCTGAATGCCGGCGCGAAGAGAGGCGGCTTCGCCCACGACACCGGCGAGGGTGGCGTCAGCCCCTATCACCGCGAGATGGGCGGCGACATCATCTGGGAGATCGGCTCGGGCTATTTCGGCTGCCGGCATCTCGATGGCACCTTCGATCCGGACGCCTTCGCCAAAGTTGCAACCGAAGACCAGATCAAGATGGTCGAGCTCAAGATCAGCCAGGGGGCCAAGCCCGGCCATGGCGGCGTGCTGCCGGCGGCCAAGGTCTCTGAAGAGATTTCAAAGATCCGCGGCGTCAAGATGGGTGAGGACTGCATCTCGCCGGCCTCGCACCGCGCCTTCTCCACCCCGATCGGGATGATGCAGTTCATCGCCGAGATGCGAAAACTCTCCGGCGGCAAGCCGGCCGGCTTCAAGCTGTGCATCGGCCATACCTGGGAGTTCCTGGCGATCTGCAAGGCCATGCTGGAGACCGGCATCTACCCGGACTTCATCGTCGTCGACGGCAATGAAGGCGGTACCGGTGCTGCGCCGCTCGAGTTCATGGATCATCTGGGCATGCCGATGCGTGAGGGCGTCAACTTCGTGCACAATGCGCTGGTCGGCATCAACGCGCGCGACCGCATCAAGATCGGCGCGTCGGGCAAGGTCGCGACCGCCTTCGACATGGCGCGCGCCATGGCGATCGGCGCCGACTGGTGCAATTCGGCGCGCGGCTTCATGTTCTCGCTCGGCTGCATCCAATCCTTGAGCTGTCATACAGACCGCTGCCCGACCGGTGTCGCCACGCAGGACCCGACGCGCGCCCGCGCGCTTTACGTGCCACTCAAGATCGACCGCGTGCACAACTATCACCATGCGACGTTGCACTCGCTCTCCGAGCTGATCGCCGCGGCCGGCCTCGAGCATCCGCAGGAGCTGCGCCCGATCCACTTCGCCCAGCGGACCTCGACCACCGAGGTGAAGTCGTTCGCGCAGCTCTATCCGGCGCTGCGGCCTGGGGAGCTGCTCGGGGGCACCGAAGACCCGCGCTTCCGCGATGCCTGGCGGATGGCGCGGGCGGATACGTTCCAGCCGGTTCTATGAGGGCCCGGCCCGATCCATGGACGAACGGCGAATCCAGTCGCGGCACCGCGTGCTCAAGGCCGGAACCATCGAGTTCGGCGGCGGCGCGATCGACTGCGCCGTCCGCAACTTCTCGGACACAGGCGCCGCGCTCGACGTCACCAGCCCGGTCGGCATCCCCGAGCATTTCACGCTTTTCGTCCAGGCTGATGGAAGGCATCTGTCCTGTACCGTGGTGTGGCGCAAGGAAAAGCGCATCGGCGTGAAATTCGGCTGAGCCGCGGCCTCGCGCGTTGAAACCCTCAACACTCGATCTGCATTGTCCTGCAACGCGCGCGTTGAGCCGAGAGGCGATCATGAGGACAGCGAGCATGGCCGCTTTACTCTGGCTTGCACTATCGCCCACGGCCATGGCGCAAGGCGGAGGATATCCCGCAAGTCCGTCGCACGCCGTCGTCGGCACGACGGCGGACGGCACTCCACGCTACGGCCGCGAGCCGCGGAAGGAACAGGGGGCGTCGGATACCGTGGGCCGTGGCGGCGCGTTCGATAGCAGCGGCAAGCAGGATCGAACGCCCGATGCGAGCAACCGCGCCGACGACAGGCAGAGAACTACCGACGATTCTCAAAAGCGCGAGAAGTGAATCTCGAGTGACGCGCGGTAGCGCCCCAAACTCAACCGTCGTCCCGGGCTCGCGCTGCGTGCGCCCTCGGACGACGAGTGAAGAGGTAGCTCACGCCGCCGCCTGCTCACTTTTCCGGCTCGCAAGGATCTTGTCGATCCTCCGGCCGTCGAGATCGACGACTTCGAGATGCCAGCTGCCGAGGTCGAACGCGTCGCCGACGTTCGGTAGCACGTTGAAGTGTTGCAGCACGAGGCCGGCCACGGTGTTGTAGCGGGGATGCGGCGGCAGCTCGAAGCCGAGCAGCTCGCCGAATTCATCGACCGGCATCCAGCCCGAGACCAGCAGCGAGCCGTCGGCGCGCGTGACGTAGGCCGGCTCCGGCGGGCCTTCCTCGGAATGGAACGCGCCGACGATGGATTCCAGAATATCGGCCGCGGTGACCACGCCTTCGAAGGCGCCGTATTCGTCGTAGACGAGGCCAATATGCACCGGCGCCGCCTTCAGGATCGCCAGCACGTCGCGCGCATCGGCGGAGGCCGGAATCACCGGCGCGTCGCGCACGAGCGCGCGCAGATCGGGCGTGCGCGCGTTCATGTATGCGACGAGCAGATCCTTGGCCTGGAGCACGCCGATCGGCTTGTCGCGGTCGCCGTCGGACACGGGAAAGCGCGAATGGGGGCTTTTCGACATGATCTCGCGGATCGTCTCCGGCGCGTCGTTGAGGTCGATCTCGTCGACATCGGTCCGCGGCGTCATGACGGCGCCGACCGGACGGTCGCCGAGCCGCATCACGCCGGCGATCATCTCCCTCTCACCCGGCTCCAGCACGCCGGCGCTCTCGGCCTCGCTGACGAGGTGATGGATCTCGTCCTCCGAGACCGTCTCCTCCGCCTTGCCGCCGCGGCCGAGCAGCGTCAGGATCAGCTTGCCGGAGAGATCCAGCAGCACCACCAGCGGAAGCGAGATCCTCGCGAGCCAGTCCATCACCGGCGCGACCTTGACCGCGATGCTTTCAGGATCGCGCAGCGCCACCTGCTTGGGCACCAGCTCGCCGACGATCAGCGTCGTATAGGTGATGAGGGTTACGACGATGCCGACGCCGACGATGTCGGCGATACCCGCCGACAGGCCGAGCTCGACCAGCCATTGCGACAGCCGCTGCCCGAGCGTTGCGCCCGAGAACGCGCCGGAGAGCACGCCGACCAGCGTGATGCCGATCTGCACCGTCGAGAGAAACTTTCCGGGATCGGACGCCAGCGCCAGCGCGCGCTCGGCGCCGCGCACCCCCTTGGCCGCCAGCATCGAGAGCCGGGCCGGGCGCGAGGAGACGACCGCCAGCTCCGACATGGACAACAGGCCGTTAATGACAATCAGCAGGACGACGATGAGGAGTTCGAGCGAGAGCATTGTGCAAGATGGTTGGAAAGGCTTCGGCCGGAGACCTGCCGGCAACTCACCCTATATATGAATGCCTCGACCGATTTCGTCGGCCTTTGGTAAAATTGTCGCATCTTTCCGCGCCGTCCCGGCAGGCTGTGCCGGTTGGATGCGCGCCTCCAGGCGGCTCAGGCGAGAGCGCTTTCCTGCGCCGGCGCGGATTTTCGAGGCCAGGTTTCTGGGAACCTGTTTAGCCGACATTAATGATGCCTTCTCAATGTGGCACATCCGGTTCGGTTTCAGGCCATGTCTATGTATTGCCTGTAAACGTTGATTAACGAGGCCGTTCCCATATTTCCGCGTGTCGAGCGTGCGATCGATGGAGAAGTCTAACGGCTCCTGCGACCGCAACATTTCAGGAAAGCGTTTTCGCCGCAGCGACGGCAATCAGGGTAAAGATCATGCTCCGCCGCTCAGTGCTTCGTTTCGCGAGAGATCATAAGGCCAACGTTGCCGTCATCTTCGCGCTCGTGATGATCCCGACGATCTATCTGTTGGGCATGGCGCTCGACTACACGCAAGCCTTGCGCAAGCGCGAGCAGCTTGATGCAGCCGCGGACGCAGCTGCAATCGCGGCCGTGAGGCCGGCGATGCTGACGCAGACCGACTCCACCGTTGTCGAGGCGACCGCGAAGGCCGTGTTTGCGGCGAAGGCTAGTCTTGCCGGTCTGTCGTCAACGCCGGTCCCGACGGTCACAGTCACCGATTCCGGGCTGCAGCGGACCATCAAGGTTACATACAGCGCGCAGTCCATCAATAATTTTCCGCTCTTTCTCGGCAGCCAGACGTGGCCAGTCAATGGCTCGTCGACAGCGCGGGCCTCGAGCGCGCCCAACATGAATTTCTATCTGCTGCTGGACGACTCGCCGTCCATGGCGATTGCAGCGACCAGCAGCGCCATTACCGCCATGATCGCCGCCACAAGTAGCCAGCCTTCAGCCTCAAAGAGCTGCGCATTCGCCTGCCATGAAACAAATCCCAGCAAAGACAGCGGTGCGACCGCATCAACTGTAGACAACCTGAGCATCGCGCGTACGAACAACATTACGTTGCGTATCGATTTCGTGAAGGCTGCGGTCACGCAATTGCTGGCTGGGCCATGGACGTGCCCGCAGGCGGGTGTTTCAGGCGGCGTCATGCAGTGCATGGCGGCGCTCAACAACACGACCTACCAGGCGGCCCTCTACACCTTCGACACCGGCCTCAATGAGATCCAAAAGCTCACCACCCCGACCACCGCCGCCGGTCAGATTTCCAATATTCAGCTCATGACGGTTGATCACCAGAACTGCGTCACCACCACGAGCTGCAACACCGACTACGGAACGGACATCTCGGGCGCGCTCACGACGCTCGGAAAGGACGCCAGTTCCATCATGCCCAACCCCGGCGGTGGCACTAATCAATCGAATGACACCCCGCAGGAGGTGGTCTTCCTCATCACGGACGGGGTCGACGACAAGCTCGTCACGACCAGCACGAGCTGCGACGCGAACGCCACCTATCCGCTTCCGAAGGTCACCGTGAACAAAACTTCGTACTGGCGATGCCAGCAGCCACTCGATGCAACGATATGCACGACCATCAAGAACCGCGGCATTCGCATCGCGGTCCTCTACACCGAGTATTTGCAGCTGACGACGGATGGCTGGTACAACACCAGGATTTCACAGTTCAACAACCCATCCTCGTCGACGGGCACGATCGCACAACGGCTGAAATCCTGCGCATCGCCCGGTCTGTTCGCGGATGTTGACAGCAGCGACAAGATTCCGGATGCGCTGACGAAGCTGTTCCTCAATGTCGTGTCCGCCACGGCCAGCCTCGTGCAGTAGGGAAAGCACCATGAGCGAGCCGGAAGTCGCATCAACGAAGAGACGCAAGGGCTGCGTCGCCTTCCTCGCGGACAACAAGGGGGCCACGGCCGTCGAGTTCGCGCTCGTCGCTGCGCCGTTCCTCGCGCTCATCATCGCGCTCATTCAGACGTTTCTGGTGTTTTTCGCCCAGCAGTCTCTCGAAGCGGTCGTGCGCCAGTCGGCCCGTCTCATCGCGACCGGGCAGGTACAGAGTGCACAGATGACCCAGGCTGCATTCGCGCAGCAAGTGTGCAACCAGGTCGTCATATTCTTCGATTGCCAGGGCTTGATGGTCGACGTGCAGGTTGCCAATTCGTGGACGGCAGCAAACACGAGCACTCCCGCGCTGACGTTCGACAGCCAGGGCAAGGTCACGAATGTCTGGCAATTCAATCCCGGAACCGCCGGCGATATCGTCGTTCTCCGGGTCATTTACGTATGGCCGGTCGTCCTGGGGCCGCTTGGTTTCAATCTGTCGAATCTTGCCAGCGGCGGTCGGGAGATCATGGGGTCTGCCGCTTTCCAGAACGAGCCGTCCTCTTAGGAGTTACTCATGATCGCCAGCCTGTCATCTCGCGCGCGGGACCTGTGCACCGACGTCAAAGCCGTGGCGGCGACGGAGTTCGCCATCGTGCTGCCGTTCATGCTGGTGCTCTACGTCGGCGGCGTCGAGCTCGGGAACGGGTTGGCGATGAACGTCAAGGTCAGCGAGACCGCGCACAGCCTCGCCGACATGGTGTCGCAGAATACGCAGGTCACGGACGCCCGGATGCAAGCCATCCTTGGGGCTGCGACGGCCATCATGGCGCCCTATCCGATCAAGAATGCCAGTGGCGCTTCGCTCATTACGATCACGGTATCCGAAGTTTCTACCGACAAAGACGGCAATGCGACGGTTCAATGGAGCGTGTCAAACAGCTCGTCGGCAGCAAGGACCGTCGGTCAGCAGATGACCTTGTCCTCATTCACCGCAGCCGACCCAAAAAATCCGACCAATGCCAACCTCTCGCTCATTCTGAGTGAGGTCTCCTATGACTACACGCCGAATCTGGGCTATTCGATCGCCGGGACCGTAAAGCTTTCCGACAGCTACTACCTGTTTCCACGCTGCTCGACGAATAGCCCCACCACGTCGACCTTTCCCTATTACGACGTCAAATATCCGGCCACGACCATTTGCACCTGCATCCAGCATGTGCAGGAAAAGAGCTGTTAGGTTCGCGCAGTGTCGTCGCCCGATATGGCGGTAACGTCGCTCCGGCCCCGGCGTTCGCGGCCGCTCAGAACTCGCCGTGCAGCCGTCCTGAAAACACCGACACCGGCCCGCGGTCGGCGTTGTAGGCGGGGTTGACGATGAGCTGGTAGTCGGCGGTGAAGGTCAGCGACTTGTTCAGTGCGAGCGCGTAGTAGGTCTCCAGCACGCGCTCGGTGCGGTAGTTGAGCTGGCCGTCGCCGATCAGGGGTCCCAATCCGCCGGCGGCGATGAAGTCGCGGTGATCCTGCGACAGGCCGTTGATGGCGCCGCCGATCGCGACGACGTCGTCGGGCCGGCCCCATTTGGTGCCCTTGACCGACACGCCACCGGACAGGCTGCGATCGATGTCGGTGAACGCCATGATCTCGTTGTGGCCGTCGTTCCAGCTCCAGCGGCCGAACACGCCGATATCGTCGGTGATCGCCTGCTCGAGATTGAAGGCGTAGCCGTATTTGATGCGGCCGCGGCGGGTCTGGGCGATGTCGAGATTGAGCGCGGGATTGTCCAGCGTCTCGCGATAGCTGCCGGAGAAGACACTGTTGACGAAGCCGAGCGTACGCAGCTTGCCGGGCTGGCCGAACAGCGAGTAACGCGTCTCCAGCTCGGCGACGTATTCGCCGCGCTTGGGGATGTTCATGTCGAAATTGTTCGAGTTCGACTCGGCATCCATCAGGAAGTAGCCGGCACGAAGCGCCCATTGTTTCTGGTTCAGTTCGGCGGTCGCGCCATAGCCGAGGCCAAGCTTGTCGGCCGCATAGTCGAAGGCGCCCGAGGCCCAGATCGACCAGTTCATGAAATCCTTGCGCGGGTCGTGCGCGTAGGCATTGCCGTCGAACACGTCGACGACCGAGAATTTGCCGACCTGCACCGTCAGGCGCGAGATGTCGACCTTGTCGGCCAGCTGAAGCTGGCCGCTGGCGAGTTCTTCCTGTTCGCCGCCGAAGCCAAAGGTCTGGCGTAAAAACAACCGCGAGGCGTTGAAATGCGGGTAGGGGAAGCCGGATTTCTGCGCCTCGCCATTCGTGAAGCCCGCGATGCCCGTCGTGTTGTTGAAGCCAAAACCTTGCAGCAGTTCGGGATTGAAATAGACTTCGCCGCCGTCCCAGAGACGCGCGTTGAGATAGAGCGAGTTGCTCCAGGTCTCCTGGTATTGCGGCGCCGGCGTCAGGCTGTTCGGCCCGCTATAGGGCGCTTGAAACGCCGGGTAGCCTTGCGCCACGAAGGTCGACTGGCCGTGGATTTCCCAGCGATCGGATTCGGTGTCCGTGATGCCTGATTTCGGATTGTAGGTCGGCATGCCCGGCCAATCGATCTTGCGATTGAGGCCGAGCCGGATGGTGTGCAGATCCATGGTCGAGGCGTAGTTCACCCCCGACGGGAAGCTGACACTGGCGTCGTCGAACTTGCGATAGAGATATTCGAGTCGCGCGGTCCAGTGCGGCGCGAAGGCATATTCGACGCCGGCGCCTGCAGCCCAGCCGAGCCGCGTATGCAGCCGACGGTCCTCGACATCGTTGATTGGCGTCGAGAGGAAGCGCTCACCCGCAAAGGCAAAACCGCCGGTCGCATAGAACAACCAGGCGCCGGTGGCGTAGCCGAGCCGCGCGCGCAGGCTCGCGAAATAGTCCCAGCGCTCCTCCGCGATCGACAGCGCGGTCGCCGCCGATGACACGACGTGGTTGGACGGCAGATAGTTCGGAAATGAAATGTCGCCTTCGACGCCGAGGAGCAGGCCCGAATTGAGCCGCCAGTTGTAGCCAGCCTGCACGCCGCCGGTCATGCCGTTGAAGACATTGTGGTCGGTGGCGACGGCGGGGTCGGTCAGCGTCGCGCTCGAAGTGCCATAGGTGTAGCCGACATGCGCGCCGATATAGAGCCCCGTCCAGTCATAGACGGCCTTGAGCGCAGGCGCCTTGAGCGGCAGATCGGCCGCCTGGCTTACCGTGGGAAGTATCAGCATGCCCGAGGCGATCGCAGCGGCCGTGCGCAATAACCGATATCGGTGATCTCTCAACGTCAAAACGCACGCCCCCAAACGCCAATTGCCCCACCCGCCGCGATATCCCTGCCGATTCGTGGCGATTCTGTCATCAGGTGCTTCTCGTCCACTCGATCGAACGAGATGATCGCGGTGCGACGCGATTTCTTCCCAAGTCCCTGTGCCTGTTGTGAACCTTATTGCGAATAATTCTCAATAGCAACAAGTGCAGAATGTCGCAGCGGATGGTTCGCATCCTTGTGTGACGGGACTGCAACAAACTCACGCGCCAAAAAAGGTGACCCCGCCCGGGGGGACAACCGGACGGGGTCGGGGCACGACACGGGGTGGATGAGGCGCCCGTGTCGGACGCAGGATCCACTCAGGGATTGGGCCTCAAGGACGTACGATCAGTAGCAAGTGCGGACGCGGCCGAGGTAATGGCCGAAGGCGTCATACTGGGCGACCCAGCCGCAGCGGTGATAGCCGTAGTAATAGGGGTCGTTGCTGGCGGCGATCGCAGTGCCGACGACGGCGGCGGTGGCGATGCCGGCGCCGACGCCCCAGCCCCAGCCGAGCGGCTTGGCCTGGGCGGTCGAGGTGGTGGACGCAACGCTGGCGGTAATAGTCAGGGCCGCAAGAGTAATGGCGGCAATCTTGGTCTTGATCGACATTTCAAACTCCATCCGGGGCGAGGCGGTCCGTTGTGGCCCGCGTGCTCAGTTGGACGGAGGCTTGTGCGTTCGGGTTCGAAGGCCGCCAAGCTGGCCCCGAAATCGGAAAGATAATCCAGTAATCTCAAAGGGATATGGGCTAGGCGAGGGGGCCTGATGCGAGCCTCTTCACGTCGAAGTTATCGACCTCAGTCAGCAGCTCGCAGAAGGCCCGTGCGCCCTGGTCGACGAGCTGCTCGCCTTTCTCAGCAGAGGCCAGCGTTGCGTTGCCGACGGCGCCGCTCGCGTGCAGGTCCTGCGCCTGCCAGGCGAACGGCGCAGGCCGCTGCGTCGACAGCCAGCGATATTGCTGCTCCATCGCGATGCTGCTCGAAGCAAAATCCGCGATCGCATCCTTGCGCACCTCCGACGGATAGCGCGCCAGCATGATCGAGGTCTCGACCGCGCCGCCATGGATGCCGTGCCGCACTTCGTCGGCGGGAAACAATTGCTCCGCGCCGGAGAGGCGCGACCACGACGTCGTCACCACGAACAATTTCTGATGTGCGCGCAGATCCTGCGCCACCAGCATCATCGCCGCGCTGTTGCCGCCATGGCTGGTGACGATGACGAGCTTTTTCAGGCCCGCGCGCGCGACGTCCTCGCCGATTCCCGTCCACCGCTTCAGTGCGGCCTCGGTCGGCAGCGTCTGCGTGCCCGGATAGTCGATATGCTCGGTGGAGATTCCGATCCGCTCGACCCCTAGAAACGTGACAGGAAGATTTTCGGGCGCGAGTTCGCGCACCCGCGCAAGATACGCTTCCGCGATCAGCACATCCGTCTCGAGCGGCAGATGCGGCCCGTGCTGCTCAGTCGCCGCGAGCGGCAAGACCGCAATCCAGCGCGCCGGTTCCGTTGGCGCCACTTCGCTCCAGCGGATGTCGGTCCAGTCACGGGAAGGTCTCATCGTGGTTTCTTTGCGCGAATTTGTAACGTAGTTTGGCGGTCTCGAGGGGACGTGGCCCGGCCGGCCGCGTCCCCGAAATTCTTGTGTTTTATCATGGTCCAGAACGATCGACGGAGTCCAATCATGCGCCCCATCCATCTGCGGCGAGCGTTAACGGCAGGCTTGATGGCCGCATGCATGTCGATCCTGCCGGCGCGGGCGGAGACCCTGGACAAGGTCTCCTTCGGCACCAACTGGGTCGCCGAGGCCGAGCATGGCGGCTTCTTCCAGGCAGTCGCCGACGGCACCTACAAGCGCTATGGGCTCGACGTCACCATCGTGCCCGGCGGGCCCAACGAGAACAACCGGATGCTGCTGATCGCGGGCAAGATCGATTTCTTCATGGCCGCCAACACGCTGATGTCGTTCGACGCCGTCACCAACAACGTGCCCGTCGTGACGATCGCCGCGATCTTCCAGAAGGATCCGCAGGTGATGCTGACGCAGCCGGATGCCAAGGTCGGCAAGATCGAGGATCTGAAGCCGCTGACGCTGTTCGTCTCCAAGGAGGGCATGACCAGCTATTTTCAATGGCTGAAGTCCGAATACGGCTTCAGCGAGAAGAACGTCCGGCCCTACAACTTCAATCCGCAGCCCTTCATCGCCAATCCCAAGAGCGCGATGCAGGGCTATGTGACGTCGGAACCCTTTGCGGTGGAGAAGGCTGCGGGCTTCAAGCCCAACGTGCTGCTGCTCGCCGATTCCGGCTTCAACACCTACTCCACCCTGATCGAGACCCGCCGCGAAATCGTCGAGAAGAAGCCGGACCTCGTGCAGCGCTTCGTCGATGCCTCGATCGTCGGCTGGTACAACTACATCTATGGCGACAATTCCGCCGGCAACGCGATGATCAAGAAGCTCAACCCGGAAATGACCGACGAGCTGCTCGCCTATTCCGTGGCCAAGATGAAGGAGTACGGCATCGTCGATTCCGGAGAATCGCTGAAGAACGGCATCGGCGCCATGAGCGATGAGCGCTACACCTCTTTCTTCGACAAGATGGTCAAGGCCGGCGTAGTGCGCTCCGACATCGACTATCGCAAGTCCTACACGCTGCGTTTCGTCAACAAGGGCGTCGGCGTCGAGTTGCGTCCGGGCAAGCCGTAGCCGATGCGGCGATATGGTCAAGGTGTGCCCGCATGGTCCACCTCTCCCATAGGGAGAGGTCGGATCGCATCGCAAGATGCGATCCGGGTGAGGGATTACGCTCTCTCGTGGGACCTGAACCCCCTCACCCGCGCCTTCGGCGCGACCTCTCCCCGTTGGGGAGAGGTGGAAATCGCGGCGCCGCCAGACCAAACAACAGCCACCTGCCAATGATAGAGCGCACAGCCTCGTCCGGGAGCGATGTCGGGCTGACGGCGCTGGCCGTCAGTCTGCGCGGCGTGACGAAGGCCTATGACAACGATCTGATGGCGCTGGGGCCGTTCGACCTCGCCGTGCGCAAGGGTGAGTTCATCTCCTTGCTCGGGCCGTCCGGTTGCGGCAAGTCGACGGCGCTGCGGCTGATCGCGGGCCTGAGTCCGCCGAGCACGGGAACGGTGCGGGTCTCGCGCCATGAGGGTGTGGCGCGGCCCGGGCATGCGATCGGCTTCGTGTTCCAGGAGCCGACGCTGATGCCGTGGACCAGCGTGCGCGAGAACGTGCGGCTGCCGCTGAAGCTTGCAGGCGTCGCCAGGGCCGAGGCGAACGCGCGCGTGGATGAGGCTCTTGCCAGCGTGGGCCTTGCCGATTTCGCCGATGCATTCCCGCGCGAGCTTTCCGGCGGCATGAAGATGCGGGTCTCGCTGGCACGCGCGCTCGTCACTGATCCCGACATCCTCTTGATGGACGAACCGTTCGCGGCGCTCGACGAGATCACGCGCTTTCGCCTCAACAACGATCTGCTCGCGCTGTGGCGGCGCTTGCGCAAGACCGTCATCTTCGTCACCCATTCGGTATTCGAATCCGTCTATCTCTCCCAGCGCGTCGTGGTGATGACGGCGCGGCCAGGCCGGATCGGCGCCGACATCCGGATCGAGACCGTCGAGCCGCGCGGAGAAGAGTTTCGCACCTCCACCGGCTATGCCGATTATTGCCGCAAGGTGTCGAGCGCGCTCGCGCCGTCCTATTCCGGGCAGTCGGTGCTATGAGCGCAGAGCCCGTCGTCCCGGCAAAGAATGGCGCCTTGCGCGCCGCGCGTTTCGCGCTTCCCCTCGTTGTCTTCGCGGCAGGTCTCATCGCCTGGGAGCTCGTGGTCCGTATCAAGCAGATCCCGCCTTATGTGCTGCCGGCGCCTTCGGCCGTGCTCCTGACGCTCATCAAGGACTGGGCCGTGCTGTCAGGGTCGCTTGTCACCACCTTGCTCACCACGCTCGAGGGATTTATCGCAGCCAGCCTCGGCGGCATCGCGCTGGCGCTGCTGTTCAACCAGTCGAAATGGGTGGAATATTCGCTGTTTCCCTATGCCGTCATCCTCCAGGTGACGCCGGTGATCGCGATCGCGCCGCTGTTGCTGATCTATCTCGACCAGGAAACCGCCGTCGTGGTCTGCGCCTTCATCGTCGCGTTCTTCCCGGTCCTCGCCAACACCACGCTCGGGCTGAATTCGGTCGACCGCAACCTCGCGGGCCTGTTCCAGCTCTATGGCGCCTCGAAGCCGCAAACCCTGCGTTTTCTTAAATTGCCCTCGGCCTTGCCCTATATTCTCGGCGGCCTGCGCATTGCCGGCGGTCTGTCGCTGATCGGCGCCGTTGTTGCCGAGATCGCGGCGGGAACGGCCGGGGCCGGATCGGGCCTTGCCTACCGGATCGCCGAATCCGGCTATCGTCTCAACATACCTCGCATGTTCGCGGCGCTGCTTCTGCTGTCGCTTGCCGGGATTGTCATCTATGGGGTGCTGGCGCTAATTTCCCACCTCGTTTTACGGCGCTGGCATGAAAGCGCTCTTGGAAAGGAAAACTGATGACGGCCGCTCCGATTTCGTCCGAGAAGATCGATCTTCTGATCTATGGGCCGGTGCGGCCGATCCTCGAAAACGGCTTCTCCGACCATTTCGTCGTGCACAAGGCCGAGACCCGCGCCGACCTCGAGCGCCTGACGCCTGCCGTCCGCGAAAAAATCCGCGGCATGGCCGTGACTTATCACACCGTGCGGGCCGACAAGGATTCGCTGTCGCATTTCCCGAAGCTGGAGATCGTGGCGAATTTTGGCGTCGGCTACGATCACGTCGACACGGCTTATGCGCGCGAGCACAATATTGTCGTCACCAACACGCCGGACGTTCTGACGGAAGAGGTCGCCGACGTTGCGATGGGCCTTCTGCTTGCCACCTTGCGCGAATTCATCCAGGCCGACCGCTATGTACGCTCCGGCCTCTGGACGACCCAGAACTATCCGTTGAGCGTCGGCTCGTTGCGCGATCGCAAGGTCGGCATCGTCGGCATGGGCCGGATCGGACAAGCGATCGCGCGTCGGATCGAAGCCTCGCTGGTGCCGGTCGTTTACCACTCGCGCAATCCGTCCAAGGAAGTTTCCTACAAGCACTATCCCGACCTGATCGAGATGGCGAAGGCCGTGGACACGCTCATGGTAATCGTGCCAGGCGGCGCCAGCACCAACAAGATGATCAACGCCGAGGTCTTGAAGGCGCTCGGCCCGCGCGGCGTGCTGGTCAACGTCGCGCGCGGCTCCGTGGTGGACGAGGCGGCGCTGGTCCAGGCGTTGAAATCGGGGACGATTCTTGCCGCCGGTCTCGACGTGTTCGCTGCCGAGCCGAACGTGCCGGATGAGCTCAAGACAATGCAGAATGTCATTCTGCTGCCACATATCGGGTCGGCATCCGTGGTAACGCGGAACGCAATGGACCAGCTCGTGGTCGACAATCTCAAGACCTGGTTTGCCGGCAAGCCGCCGATCACGCCGGTCGCGGAAACCCCGGTGAAGAGTCGCGGATGACATATCTTCGGGTCGTTGCGTGGGCAATCGTTGCGGCGCTCGTCGCCGTGACCGGTGTTGCGCAGGCGCAGGATACGACGACCCTGAAGAAGGACATGGTCGGGCAGTGGGAGCTGTCCACCACCGAGCGCAGCAAGACCTGCGTGGTGACGCTGAAGGGCGACGCGGCTGGGCAGGCCTCTAAGCTCGAGCTGGAGCCGGCCTGCAAGACCGCGCTGCCCTTCACCAAGGACATCACGGCCTGGAGCGTCAAGGGGCTCGACATCGTGCGGCTCCAGGATGCGACCGGCGAATCCGTGATCGACTTTACCGAGGTCGAGGCCGGCATCTTCGAAGGCTTGCGGCAAGGCGAGGGCGTCTACATCCTGCAAAATCTCGCCGCCGCCCGCTCGATGGCCAAGTCGATGGACCAGATGATCGGCGACTGGGCCATGGTGCGCGGCAACGGCCAGCCGGTCTGCACGCTCGTGCTGACCAACACCGAAGCGGGTGCGGACAATTTCCAGGTCTTCCTCAAGTCGAAATGCGACGCCGAGATCGCACAGTTCAACCCGACGCAATGGCGGCTCGAGCGCGGCCAGATCATCCTGATGTCGAAGGCCGGCGAAGCCTGGCAGTTCGAGGCCGACGACAACGCGCAATGGCGCCGCGTGCCCGACACGGCCGATCCCCTGATCCTGTTGCGGCAATAATTTTTTGTTCACGCATGTCGATCCGGCGTGAGCTGGATCGTCACTCCTATAGCGAGCCGGTTTGCGGCCAAAACGGCTGCTCCTCGCTCCAACGGGAGTTTTGTATGCGTTTCATGTACATCGTCACCTCCAGCCGGCCGATGTCCGCCCCGACCCCGGCGCTGATGGAGGCAATGCAGAAGATATCCGAGCGGGAGATCAAGGCCGGGCGGATGATCGACAATGGCGGTCTGATGCCGCTCGCGACAGGCGCGCGGGTGCGGATCGCCGACGGCGAACTCAGCGTCATCGACGGCCCCTTCGTCGAGGCCAAGGAGGTGATCGGCGGTTACGCCATCTTCGAGCTGCGTGACAAGGAGGAAGCGCTGGCCATGGCCAGGGAATTCATGCAGCTGCACCTCGATCACATGCCGGGCTGGGAAGGCACCTGCGAATTGCGGGCCTTCGCCACGCCCGACATGGAGGGGGCGTGCCAGGTCGACGCGCATTCCAAGGTGGCCGCTCACGCCTGATGGACACCACCGCTCATCCCGGTCGGCGGCGATGACGGCCGCCGACATCGATCGTGCGATCCACGCCACGATTCGCGCTGCCTGGCGCATCGTGCAGCCGCGGCTGATCGCCACGTTGTCACGGATGCTGCGCGACGTGCCGCTGGCGGAGGAATTGACCCAGGACGCACTGGTCGCCGCGCTGGAAGCCTGGCCGCTGAGCGGCGTGCCGGACAACCCCGGCGCCTGGCTGGTTGCGACCGCCAAACGCCGTGCGCTCGACCATCTGCGTCGGGCCAGAATGCTCGCCCACAAGCACGAGATGCTGGCGCGCGATCTGATGCAGGAGCAGGAGGCCGTGCCCGATTTCGACACCGACCTCGACGACGACATCGGTGACGAATGGCTGCGGCTGATCTTCACGGCGTGTCATCCGCTGCTGCCGCGGCAGGCTCGCGCGGCGCTAGCGTTGCGCATGATTTGCGGCCTGACCACGGATGAGATCGCACGCGCCTTCCTGGTCACGGAGGCAACCATTTCCCAGCGCATCGTGCGTGCGAAGCGGATGCTCTCGCGGTCGGGCCTTGCTTACGAGACGCCGAGCGGCGAGGACCTGTCCGCGCGACTCGCTTCGGTGCTCGAGGTTGTCTATCTCATCTTCAACGAGGGCTATGCGGCCTCACGCGGCGAGGAATGGCTGCGGCCTCAGCTTTGTGACGAGGCGCTGCGCATGGGGCGCGTGCTGGTCGGGCTGGCGCCGCTGGAACCGGAGGCGCACGGGCTCATGGCGCTGATGGAGCTGAACGCCGCGCGAATGCGCGCCCGCGTCGGCGCCGATGGCGAGCCTATCCTGCTCATGGACCAGGACCGCGCGCTCTGGGATCGGCTCCAGATCCACCGCGGTCTTTCGGCGCTCGGTCGTGCGCGCGAACTCGGCGGTGGCGGGAAATTCTACACGCTGCAGGCCGCGATCGTCGCCTGTCACGCCACGGCGGAGACGGCCTCGGCGACCGACTGGCGGCGCATCGCGGAGCTCTATGGACAGCTCGCGGCGCTGGTGCGCTCGCCCGTGATCGAACTCAACCGGGCGGTCGCGCTCGGAATGGCCGAGGGGCCGCAGGCTGGTCTCGATCTCGTGGACCTGATCGCGGACGAGCCGGTGCTTAAGTCGTATCACCATCTGCAGGCCGTCCGCGGCGACCTCCTGCAAAAGCTCGGCCGCATCGCCGAGGCGCGCCTGTCCTTCGAGGCGGCCGCGCGTCTCGCCACCAACGCGCGCGAGCGGGCGATGATGGAGCGACGCGCAGCAGCCATGGCCGATCTCGACGGCGCGGCCTGAGGCGTACCGGAGCCGGCGCGGCGCCGTTGTCGTTGGCGCGCGACATGACCGCGTGCGTCGGAACCAGCCGGGTGGATTGGCCGTTGGCATCACGGCGAAAGACCGTGGTGGGAATTTTGCGATGGCCAAGCGCGTGCTCGCGATCGGCATCGAGCCCGGCAGTGCGGATTACAGCGCATTCCCGCAGCTCACGCCCGAGCTCGTGCGCAAGTATATCGACGCGCAGTTCCTGCGCCTCACCGATCTCGGCTACGACGTCACGAGTTGCCTGATCGATCTCGACGAGACTGCGGAGGCGGCGGTCACGTCAGCCCTGCGCGAGGCGAGCTTTGACTGCGTGGTGATCGGCGCAGGACTGCGCGAGCCGAAGGAGCGCCTGCTCTTGTTCGAGAGGGTGCTCAACCTCGTGCACCAGCTCGCGCCGAACGCTGCGATCTGCTTCAACACCAACCCGGGCGACACGGCCGAAGCCGTGCAGCGCTGGATCGCGTTATGAAGGCGGGCTGCTTCACTTCGGCACGGGCGAACCGTGGACCGCGATCGCCTGCTGATCGCCATCTTGGCCAACCGCGTCGCGGGCATGTGCAGAGCGCGTCGCTTCGGAGATGAAACCGAAGCAGGCCGAAATCCCCTGCACTCATCTCCTGCTAGAATCGCTCAAAAGTTCAACCGCTTTACCATTCGTTAGGACATGCTCGCATAGATGGCAGCTAAAATTATCTGCAACCAGAAAGTTCCAGCGCGATACGCTGGGAGCATGCCCTGTGAATGTACCCGCACTTCTGATCGCCACCAGCATTGGTGCAGCATTTCTCGCCGCCGAATATGTCTGGTACTACCAGCCTCAACTGATTAATCCGGACCTCGTCCTCAATCTCTTCTCCATCGATCACATGAAAGCCCGCGCCGCGGTTCGGCGCGTGCTGATCGATCCGGCTTCGGCGCAATTCGGCACATTGCGCTCGGTCGAGGCAGGCGCGTCGCGATATGTCTGCGGCGCCGTCAAGGCAAGGGACAAGTCCGGCCAGCCTGCCGAAGCGGCCTTCGTCTATGCCGTGGCCGTCGATTTTGCGCGCATCGACGACAATGATGGCCGGATCACGCAGCAGCGCACTAAGTTCCAGTCCTGCCCGCTGGCGAACGAGGAAACGATCGCGCAGCAAGACACGGCGATACCCGCCGGCGCCTTGTCGATGGCAAAGACCGTGCAGAAGATCGTTCCCAATGTGGGGTCGCCGTCGGTGTCGACGCCGACAAAGCTTGCGCCTTCGGCAGCACAGGGATCGGCCGGCGGCACAATGGAGCAGCAGCTCCGCCAGTTCGTGGGACAGACGACAAATGGCGTGTCCGTCCAGGAGGACGAACAACGTGGCGGACAGCAGGGCGCGCTGCACGCAAGTCCGGCGGGCGAGGGAGCCCGGCACGATGAGTCCGCGTGGCGGGTCGATCAGCCGCCGGACGCATGGCCGATATTTCCCCCGGATCATCCGCTCGCCAGGCCGACGCGGAAACGAGCGCCGGTCGAGGTCCTTGCCTTGGCGAGAGATGTCGAGGAGCGTTGGGAGAAATCGCGGTCGTCGGGAAATGCGAGGATGCGTCCATCATCGGAGGACATCCAGGAGGCATGCCGTGCGCTGCTCACGATCGATCCCAAGGATAAGAAATATCCGAAGGCTTGGGCGGCCTTCGTGCGGCTGCGAAAGGTCGACCGGGACATGGTCGGTTGATGGGCGTGCGACCGCGCCGGACCAGCGCCGTGACAACGGGCTGCCTCACTTCGGCAGGGGCGAACCGTGGTGCTGGGCCACCAGCCATTTGCCGTCGACCTTGACGAAAGCGAGCGTCAGGCGGAACGGCAGCACGGTGCCGTTGGGAAGCGTGAAGTCGGCAAAGCCCGAGCTGAGCACGACGTCGGGGCCGGCCGCGATCGCCTGCTGATCCCCCATCTTGACCTTGATGCCTGCGGGCAGCTTGCTGAAATAGGTGCGCGCGCCGTCGGTGCCAGTGAAGAGCTGCGCGGTCGAGCCGAACAGCATCGCGTCTTTGGTATAGAGCGCGGCAAACTTGTCGGCATCTCCGGCATTGTAGACCTGCTCCCAGCTCGCCCGCGCCGCCACCGCGTCGTCGTTCGGTCCGGCCTTTGTGGCGGAGATCGTCAGCAGCACCAGGCCGATCAGCACCAGAAATTGACGCATCATGTCGTTATCCCTCACGAATGAAACATTTGGAAATTCTCGGTCGCCCGTTCGGCCAGCACAACCTACGTTCTGTAGCACGCGCGTTCCCTAGCCGGTATGAAATCTGAGACCAGGGCGACATCGAAATGGCGCCTCAAGCCTGACGGTGGGCGATTTGGTCTGGCCCGAATCCGCCGCCGGCGATATGAAGTGCAGCGTCACACTGGAGGATCGAGATGCTTCGAGGACTTGGAATGGCGGCCTGCCTGGCGGTTGCGATGATGGTGCCGGTGCATGAGGCTGCGGCGCAGGACGCCATCGGCGGCGCGATCGTCGGCGGCGTCGGCGGTGCCATTCTCGGTGGCGCCATTGGCGGCAGCCGCGGTGCCGCGGTCGGTGCGATCGTCGGCGCCGGCACGGGCGCTGCCATCGCCTCTGAAGGCGAGCGCCGCCGTTCCGGCTACTACGCCTATCAGCGCGGCTGCTACATGCAGCGCCCCGACGGCGCCTATGTGCGCGTCGATCCGCGCTATTGCTACTAGCTTTGCTCTGACTTGAAACCGGCGTCACGCGGATGGCGCCGGTGCGAGAGGTCCTCGCGCCAAACTAGAGCATGATCCGGACCCGAAGGGCCGCGTTAGCGCAAAGTGTGGAGGGGTTTTCCCTCGCGACAAACGCGGAGCGCGTTTGCGCGGAGATCATGCTCAAACAACAACCCAAAGCGCGATGACGATTCATCCTGATCTCATCGCGCTTTAGTCGAGGCGCGCTTCGACTTGCCTCTCCTGGCACGACATCATGTCGATCCGAGCCGGCATCATCATTGGGCTCATTTTCTCGATCTGGTCGAGAAGCCAGTCGACCAGATGACCCGGGCTCAGCAATGATAGGCCCGTGCTCCAGATGCGCTCTACTGTCTGATTCATCATCGATCCCCTTTGCTTCGATGATGAATAATTGTGACACACATTCCCGCAGCACAAAGCGAAGAGTTAGTCGCCCGTGAAGAATTCGGAAGCGATTGATCTGTCGCTGTGATTTGACGTGAGCAAGTATTCGATTGTGCAAGAAAGCCGTGGGTAGGTGTTGGTTTTCTTGCGTT
>NZ_JBBIAM010000299.1:0-1976 GCF_054185185.1 Bradyrhizobium sp. UFLA05-153 | reverse complement strand
TAGATCGTCGCTTCGGAGATTCCATGCTTGCGAGCCAGGTCAGCCGTCTTCGCCCCAGCCTCATGCTCCTTCAATACAGCGATAATCTGCTCTTCCGTGAACCTTGCTCGCTTCATCTGTCCGTCCTTCTTCGGGCCGGACTCTAACTCCTTCTGGAGGAAATACTCAGTGGCAGGTCATATCCGGCCTGCCTAATATCGCGTGCTTGGAGCAGCGATATCCCATGACTGGCCATTAAAGCGCATCAAATGCAAAGCACGACCAAAACGAGCTCGCTCTTCTCGCGCAGCTTCAAAGTCTCTTTGAATGCACTGTGATGTGAGGTTACCTGCGCAGCCCTGCAGCAAAGCAACTGTCGATCTCGCCTGGAGATAAGCTCTCATGACAGCTTCCGACGGAGACACGGTGTCAGGAAGATATCGGCTTTTGAAGATTTCCCATTCCTCACTCTCAGCAGACGTCAGAACTATGCGAATCCTCTGATTAGCCAAGGAAAAAATACCGTTATGAGTTCCCATTTCTTGCTTCGCAATAGAAACTGCTGCATCGCTCAAAACCATCGTAGGCTTCCAGTCCACCACTTCTGCTGCCTGCTCCAGCAGTTTGATCTGGAAATCAGGCTGACCAAAGATTACTAGAAAGTCTGCATTGTGCCCGCTACCCGTGAGACCCGATTGCCGAGAAATTTAGGATCTCCGTCGATGTTGGTAATCATCGACCGAGCATTTTTTTCCCCCAAACCACCATAAAACCCAGCTAAAAATTGGTGCGCGGAACGGCTCTCCTCGTGAATGATTGCAATTTTAGCGCCGGGCATTTCTTTCAGCATATACTCACCGAAAAATTTCCCCTGAACTTCAGGCGGTGTTTTCAGTGACTCCGAGTCTTCATCTGGGTCGACATCAAACACTTGTGGGACTTTTTTGAAACGAACATAGGGGCCGATTGCATTGTTTGCCTCTTTGTTCATTCGAAAAAGTAATGTCACTTTATCGACTTCAACAAGCTTGCGAGTCAGATCCAGGGTCCTCTTGAGACTTCCCTCGTCGTCATAAGAGACCAAATCTACGTCGCGGCCGCCAATACCGCCGTCATCGTTGATTTTTCGAAAATAGGCAGCCGCAACCATCAGGGAGCCTGCGCGATCAAGGTCGGCGTTCAGGAACGAGCCAACACTTCCAACTTCGATTTTTGGAAGAGAAGGCTCGGTGCCTCTGACAGTAGAATGCATGCCTAGAATTATTAGCGCTGAAACCACCGCCGTAGAGAGCAATTCTGAAATTTTGAAGTAGATCATCCGCCCGTCATGCCACGTTCGGGTTTGGTCGCATTCGCGTTCGAGTTTAGCGATTTTTGACATCGCGCGTCCGAAAGAGCGCCGAAGTGCTCGATACGCCCAATGCCACAAGAGGCACACTTAGCAAACCTCCGGAGAGCATCGCGGTTTGGACTGCGCCTGCCATTAGATGGAGGACACCTAGAAGCGCTGAAGACAGCGCCGCGACCACCATTGGGGACTTGTCACTTGGAAGGAAAAGAAGGTCGATTAGTCTGCAAACGCTTCCCACAAAAAGACTCGCCGCGGCCACACCCAGGAATGAAAAATCGGCGTAAGCGTCGGCTATAAACATCGAGTTGCTGATTGAACCCGATTGGCTTCGCCAAAGGTAAGAGACGTCCGCGAAGGCGGGATGGAAATCCGCGCCCAATAAGAGGGCTATTGGCCGTATATTCGTTCCCCAACTATGAGACAAGTAGTACGGAAACGCCGTGAAGAATTCCAGAACCGCTTCATTCGGCACGAAGAACGCTCGTCGGAAGAAGAAATTTATTGCGGTGGCCCCAAGGGCGGTCTCGGGAATGGTAAGTCTGATCAACGGATAAAATATCGCAAGCAGCTGAAATGGACCCGCGGAGCGGGACCGCTTGAGCCGGTTTGTTAGTTGGAAACTGACCGCTCCTGATCCGTTTCTATC
>NZ_JBBIAM010000298.1:0-1982 GCF_054185185.1 Bradyrhizobium sp. UFLA05-153 | reverse complement strand
ACCTACCGATCATCCGTCTCCACTGCTCCACCGTCGATGGCGTAAAACCGCGCTCATTGCGCATCCATGTCATATACTGTTCGAGTTGGCTCTGGTACTGAAACACGACGTTGGTTCACGCCACCAACTGAGAAATCGAAACCAAGGTCGTCCGATGTCGACCACTATTCGTGCTGCGGTGACAGTCCCCGTCAGGCGCAGAGCTCGGTCGCGATCCGTTGGAGCGCGTCAATATCGATGCCCCCCGAAGCATCTGGACCGAGATATGGAGCAATCCGCAACAGCTCGTTCCGCTTGATTCTGAGAGAAGCTGCGGTCGCGCCGGCTTCTGCAAAGTGGCAAAGGTAACGGTACCGCTCGTCGGTGAATGGCGCGTCATCGGTGGGGCAAGGTCAAGGGGATGGAATAAATCGTCTGATCCATAGCGAGCCTCCATTGGACAAATGGTTCGCTGCTCAGATGTCGAATTGCGTTGCGTGAACAATGCCCACAGTGCTCAGACTCCCCGCCTATTGCTCCTTGCACAACATAAATCTGGCCGCAACATAACGGCTAATATGTAATCGTGAACATATTAGCCGGTTCTGCGAACGCTACAAGGAATGAGTCGGTCGCCTCAAGCCGACCCTGCGCGAGGTTCACGTCGCCGGCGAGAAGCTCTTCGTCGGCTATTCGGGCCACACCGTGCAGGTGGTCGAGGGGACGACCGGCGAGGTGCGCACCGCGCAGATCTTCGTCGCTGTGCTCGGCGCTTCGAACTATACCTATGCCGAGGCCAGCTCCAGCCAGAGCTTGCCGGACTGGATCGCCTCACACGTCCGCGCGTTTTCCTATTTCGGCGGCGCCGCCCGACAAACCGTGAGCGACAATCTGAAGGCCGGCATCACCGGGTCTGCTTTCATGAGCCGATGGTCAACCGGACCTATGCCGATCTCGCCCGCCATTAGCGCACCGCCATCGTCCCGGCGCGCCCGTATCGTCCGCGCGAGGTATCCAAATCGTCGGGCGATGGATTCTGGCGCGCCTACGCAACCGCCGTCGCTTGCCGCCCTCAACGAGGCGATCCGCCCGCTTCTCGTCGATCTCAACAACCGACCGCTCCGGATCTGGGGACGAAGTCGGCGTGAGCTGTTCGAGGAGCTCGAGCGTCCGGCCCTGATCCCCTTGCCGGACGAACCCTACGAGAACGCGGAGTGGAAGCGCTGCCGGGTGAACCTCGACTATCTTGTCGAGATCGCCCAGCATTATTACAGTGTTCCCCATAACCTCGTGCATGAGGAGGTCGAGGCGGGATCACCGCGCAAACGATCGAGATTTTCCTGCGGGGCAAGCGCGTCGCCTCGCATCTGCGCAGCATTCTGCCGTATCGCCCAACGACGATCGCCGAGCATATGCCGAGCTCGCATCGCCGCTACCGCGACTGGACCCATGAGCGCATTCGCGCCGAAGCCGCCAAGGTAGGCCCCGACGCCGAGACGCTGATCCACGTCATCCTGCGGTCGCGGTCGCATCCGGAATAGGGCTTCCGCTCGGCTATCGGCATTCTCGGGTTGGTCAAGCGCTATGGTCAGGAACGCGTCGGCGCCGCCTGCGCTCGTGCACTGCTGATCAATGCCCGTTCCTACAAGTCGGTAGCAGCTATCCTGAAGAATGCCACCGACAAATCCGGTCCTCCCGCCGGGAGGCGCCCATCCTCTTCCACGCCAACATCCGCGGCCGCGGTTACTACAACTGATCAGGAGATCATCGTGCTTATTCGTCCGACCGTCGAGCGCCTGCACGCACTCGGCCTCACTGCCATGGCGGACACCCTCATCGAGCTGCAGAACAATCCCGAGGCCGCCGAGATGCCGCACCCCGATTGGCTCGGTCTCCTTGTCGGTCGTGAAGTCACCTCCCGCGACCACCGCCGCCTCATACGTCGCTTGGCCAATGCCAAGCTACGTCAAGCCGCCACCATCGAGAATGTCGATTATCGCACC